>JAUNND010000116.1 GCA_030531595.1 Eubacteriales bacterium
ACTCCATATTTACGATAAAAATAAAGAGGAAATAGTAATGAGGAATTAGGAATTAAATTTACTCCGATTCGCGGCGATTGAAATTACCTCAGTGATCCTGCGTTGAAGCGTTATTTCGAGTTTTCAGAAAACAACAGACAGAAAATAAAATGTCCGATGATTGAGGAAAACACAATCCGTCGGCGGAGCCGACACATTAATTCCTAATTCCTCATTCCTAATTCCCAACTGAAAAAAGCTCAGAACTGCTCTAAGAATCTTGTATCGTTCTCGAAAATCAGTCTCAGATCGTTTATCTTATATTCGCCCATGGCGAGGCGTTCAAGACCCATGCCGAAAGCCCAGCCGGAGTATACATCGGGGTCGATGCCGCAGCCGGAGAGCACCTTTGGGTGTACCATACCCGCGCCGAGAACTTCGATCCAGCCCTCGCCCTTGCAGGTGGGGCAGCCCTTGCCGCCGCACTTGTGGCACTGGATATCCATCTCGCAGGAAGGCTCGGTAAACGGGAAGTGGTGGGGACGGAAGCGGGTGACGGTGCCCTCACCGTAGATTTTTTCAACAACAAGGTTTAGGGTCGCTTTCAGGTCGGACATCGTGATGCCTTTGTCGATGACCATGCCCTCGATCTGGTGGAACATGGGGGAGTGGGTCGCGTCGACCTCGTCCTTGCGGTAGACGCGTCCGGGCGCGATCATGCGGATCGGCAGAGACTTTGTCTCCATCGCGTGGACCTGCATCGGAGAGGTCTGTGTACGGAGCAGTATCTTACTGTCCTCGGTGAAATAGAAGGTGTCCGTCCATTCGCGGGAGGGGTGTGTTTCCTCAATGTTGAGTTTAGTGAAGTTGTACTCGGCACGCTCCACCTCGGGACCGTCAATGATCTCAAAGCCCATGCCGATAAAGATGTCCTTAATCTGGTCGAGCACATTGTACATCGGGTGCTTGTGACCGAGCTTGGGTGCCTCGGCGGGCATTGTCACGTCCACAGCCTCAGATGAAAGCTTCATTTCCATAAGCTTTTCGGAAAGCTCTGCCTTGCGTGCTTCCAACGCGTTTTCGATGTCAGCGCGAAGCTGGTTTGCAAGCTGACCCATTACGGGTCTTTCCTCGGCGGAGAGCTTGCCCATCTGACGGAGGATGCCGGTCAGCTCGCCCTTTTTGCCCAGATACTTTACGCGAAGTGACTCCAACACGTCAACACTGTCACATTCGCCGATCGCCTTGATAGAGGCTTCTCTCAGCCCCTGCATAAGTTCCTTCATTTGATCTTCTCCTAAATGATAAAAAATAAAGCCTCCGTCCCCAAATGGGACGAAAGCATAACTTCCGCGGTACCACCCACGTTCGGCGCAATACGCCGCACTTGAAAGGACTTATAACGCATCCCACGCGCCGAAATTACTCGGTCACTCCCGGGCGAACCAAGCAAAGCATTCAAGGAGGCTTTCAGCCGTCGACCTCCACTCTCTGATGAATGTTGAAATGCTATTTTCCCGTTCACAGCAACCAATAATGTAACACAATTTTTCGCGTAATGCAAGTGAAAGTTTTGACTTTTTGCGTTTCAGTGATTATAATGACTCTGTGAGCATATCAATGGTACAAGTCATTTATCGAAAGGAACGAACCATGAAAAGACTGTACCCGTTTGTATTGCTTGCCCTGTGCGTTATCCTCACCGGCTGCGGGAAAAACCGTGCGCTTGAGGGAGTGGAGAGCTTCTCCGAAAAGCTTAATTCGACCGAAAACCTGAAATTTACCGCCGAATTGCGCACGGAGTACGACAACAAGACCGTGGGCTTTACACTTGACTTTATTTCCGACCCCGACGGCTGCGCTGTGACAGTGATAGAACCCGCTCTGATCCGCGGCATAAGCGCACATATAAAGGACGGGGAAACGAAGCTTGTCTATGACACGGTTGCGCTTGACACAGGCGATCTTGACGATTTCGGGCTGTCGCCCATGTCGTCCCTGCCGCTGCTGGTCGACGCCATGAAAAACGGCTTTATCGAAAGCGCGTGGGAGGAAAACGGGGAATACTGCGCGGATATAATTGCCTCCGATGAGCTTTCCGTACAGCTCAGACTAGACAAATATACCCTGAGACCGACTCATGCCGAGCTTATCAGCGAGGGCAGAGTGAAGGTGTTTGTGGATATAAAAGACTTTCAATGTGAGAAGACAACTTAAAGACTATCCGTAGGGCGGGGGCTTGCTCCCGCCGAAAGGTCGGAGTTTCTGCAAATCTGCGGCG
>JAUNND010000005.1 GCA_030531595.1 Eubacteriales bacterium
CGGTGCAGTAGCAGCCGCAGACGGTGCCGACCTTGGAGACCTTGTAGGTCTCGCGTACCTCGGCGTGACCGATAACGGCTTCTCTGAACTTGGGAGCGAGCATACCCTTCATGGCTGCCTCGATCTCGTTGATGCAGTCATAGATGACGCGGTACATACGCATATCCACATTGCTTCTCGCCGCGCTGTCACGCGCCGCGTTATCGGGACGGACGTTGAAGCCGACAATGATCGCGCCCGAAGTGGCGGCAAGCATAACGTCGGATTCATTGATCGCGCCGACCGCGCTGTGGATGACCTTTACTCTGACCTCATCATTGGAGATCTTCTCAAGAGAGGTCTTGACAGCCTCGGCAGAGCCCTGAACGTCCGCCTTGACAATGATGTTGAGGGTCTTCATCTCGCCCGCCTGGATCTGGCTGAACAGATCCTCAAGGCTGACCTTCTTGTTGCCGCCGTTTGCGGCGTTCATCTGCTGAACTCTGCGCTCCTCGGCAAGCTCTCTTGCCATACGCTCGTCGGCGACGGCGTTGAAGATGTCGCCCGCCGTGGGGACCTCGCTCATACCGGAGATCTCAACGGGAGTGGAGGGACCCGCCTCGGTGACGCGCTGACCCTTGTCGTTGAGCATCGTGCGGACACGGCCGACACAGGTACCGGCAATTATGATGTCGCCCATTTTAAGAGTACCGTTCTGAACAAGGACGGTCATGATGGGACCGCGGCCCTTGTCAAGTCTCGCCTCGATGACAGTACCCTTTGCGGCGCGGTTGGGATTGGCCTTGAGCTCCTGTACCTCTGCGAGCACAACGAGGTTTTCAAGCAGATTGTCTATGCCCATACCGGTCTTTGCGGAGATCGGGCAGACGATCGTATCGCCGCCCCATTCCTCGGAGACAAGGTCATACTCGGTGAGCTGCTGCTTGATGCGATCGGGATTTGCACCCACCGTATCCATCTTATTGATAGCCACGACGACGGGAATGCCCGCTGCCTTGGCGTGGTTAATACTCTCAACGGTCTGGGGCATGATGCCGTCGTCGGCGGCTACAACAAGGATGGCGATATCAGTTACCATCGCGCCGCGGGCACGCATGGAGGTGAACGCCTCATGACCCGGAGTGTCAAGGAAGGTGATGGGACTGCCGTTTATTGATGTGGTATATGCGCCGATATGCTGGGTGATGCCGCCGGCCTCTCCGGAGGCGACATGGGCGTGACGGATATAGTCGAGCAGCGAGGTCTTGCCGTGGTCGACGTGACCCATAACGACAACAACGGGAGCGCGGGGCATAAGATCCTCTTCCCTGTCCTCGTGAGCATCGATGAGCTTCTCCTCGACGGTGACGATAACCTCCTTCTCGACCTTGCAGCCAAGCTCCATAGCCACCAGCGCCGCGGTATCATAGTCGATAATCTCGGAGACGGAGGCAAATACGCCCATCTTGAAAAGCTGCTTTATGACCTCGGCGGCGGTCTTCTTCATACGGGATGCCAGATCGCCCACGCTGATCTCGTCCGGTATCTCGACCTTGAGCTGCTGCTTTTTGGCGATCTCAAGCTGCAGCTTTGTCATCTTGTCGCGCTCTTCCTGGCGCTTCTTTGCACTGACGACCTGCTGATTGGGACGCTGCTTTGATTTTGAGCCGATCTTCTCCTTGCCGGAGCGATGATCCTCCTTGCCTCTCATACCGGCAAGATCCTCAAACTTCTCGTTATACTTTTCGATATTGACGGCCGCACCGCCGCGTGTATCGACAACGCGCTTCTCGGCGACCTGTCTGGGAGTGTGCGGTTTGACAGCGGCCGGCTTTTCCGCCGGTGCAGCCTGCTGCGGCTTCTCGGGAGCGGTCTTCTGCGGCTGCTTTGGAGCCGGCTGTGCGTTCTTTGCCGGCTTTGCGCCGTCCGCCTTCTTCTCCGCGGGCTTTTTCTCCGGCTGTTTGGGTGCTTCCTCGGTCTTGGCGGTCCTGAATACTTCTTCAAGGCTTTCGACCTGATTGTGCTGGGTCATATAGTCGAAAATAATGTCAAGCTCGTTGTTTTCCAGCACCTGCATATGGTTTTTGGGAGGCGCCACATAATCCGTAAGTATCTGATTGATCACCTTTGACGTGACATTGAAATCCTTTGCCACCTCATGAATTCTGTATTTTATCATTGCCATATGTTATTCCTCCCTTATTCCTTCCGTTTTATTCTTCTTGGCAGTGCCCTTCTGTTTTTTCCGCCTGTTCGTCTTTTCCAGTTTTTTTGAAAGCGCGGCGCTCTCTTCGCTGTACTTATCCGGATACTCGCACTCCAGTCCCTTCATGAAAGCGTCCGCAAACCCCAGATCGGTTATGGCCGCCATTGAGCAGCCGCTCACTCCGAGCTTCATTGCCATTTCATCCTTGGTAAAAGGCACCGCGGCAAGCACCGCCGACCTGCCCTGTACAAAGCACTCCGCCCTGCGTCCTGCATTGTCCGACGCATCCGACGCAAGGATCAGCAGCTTCGTCTTTCCGTCCCGGCAGGCTTTGCCGGAATTCGTCTCTCCTGTCTCTATGGCTCCCGCTCTTCGCATGAGCCCGAGCAGATTAAGAAGCTTCTCACTCATCGCCCGCCTCCATCTGCTTTTCAAGCGTCGCGTATATTTCCGGCGGTATAGCGGCGGAAAAAGCTCTTTCAAATGCTTTTGACTTTATGGCTTTTTTAAGACAGACCGGATCGGGGCAGACATAAGCGCCGCGCCCGGGAGCTTTGCCCTTAAAGTCAAGGCTTACGGCGCCCTCCGCAGAGCGGACCACCCTGATAAGCTCCTTTTTCGGCTTCATCTCACGACAGCCCAGACACTGCCGCATCGGTATTTTCTTTTGCAAGGCTGTCGCCCCTTTCCGTTTTTGTTACCGGATCATGCTTCGCTCTCGGGCTTGATATCTATCTTGAAGCCTGTGAGCTTTGCGGCCAGTCTCGCGTTCTGACCTTCCTTGCCGATGGCGAGGGAGAGCTGTGCGTCGGGAACGATGACGCGGCAGCTCTTTCCGTCCTCCTGCATGGTGACGCTGACGACCTCGGAGGGAGAAAGCGCGGCGGCGATATACTCGGCAGGGTCTTCGCTGTACTTGATGATGTCTATCTTCTCGCCGTTGAGTTCTTCCACAATGCTGGCGACTCTGCCGCCCTTGGGACCGACGCAGGCGCCGATGGGATCGACATTTTCGTCGGCAGACCAGACTGCCATCTTGGTGCGGCTGCCCGCTTCACGGGCGATTGACTTTATCTCAACCGTTCCATCATAGATTTCGGGAACCTCAAGCTCGAAAAGTCTCTTGACAAGACCGGGGTGGGTGCGGCTGATAAGCACCTGAGGACCGCGTGTGGCGTTCTTGACCTCAACGACATAGACCTTTATACGGTCGCCTTCCTTTAATGCCTCCGTCTTGATGCGCTCGTTTGCTGAGAGCATGGCCTCGGTGAACTCACTGTTGGAGGAAATGCGGATGGAAACGCTGCCGTTGCGCGGCTCGATGTGGGAGACGACGCCTGTGAGAAGCTCATGCTCCTTGGAGGTGAATTCCTCATAGATGATGCCGCGCTCCGCCTCGCGGATACCCTGAATAATGACCTGCTTGGCGGCCTGTGCGGCAATTCTGCCGAATTTTTTGGTCTCGACCGGAACACGGACGGTGTCGCCGAGCTTTGCACGGCGGCTCAGCTTCTTTGCGGCTTCGATATTTATTTCATGGGAGGGGTCTGCGACCTCGTCGACGACCGTCTTGATCACGTTCATCTCGATGCGTTTGACGCTCTCTTCCAGAACTATCTCCGTGTTATCCTCGCACTCGGGATTATCGCGGCGGAAAGCGGCAAGCATGGCCTGCTTGATCTTGTCGTACATATACTCTCTGGGGATGCCCTTTTCCTTCTCGATATCCTCAATTGCCTCAAAAAACTCTGCGTTCATTTTAAAATTCTCCGTTTTCAGTATAGTTGTTTTTTATTTATTTTATATGGAAACATGAAGCTTGACCGCACCGATCTGTGCCTTGGCAAAGCTCATCTCGTTTTCGCCGTACAGAATAGTGACGCCGCCGTTGTCGTAGCCTTTGAGCTCGCCTGTAAACACCTTGCAGCCGTTCACCGGCTGATATAATCTCACCTCGACCTCGCTGCCCATAAAGGCTTCGAAGTCCGAGGGGCGTTTCAGCTCTCTCTCCGCTCCGGCGGAGCCTACCTCGAATACATAGCTGTCGGGGATCGGGTCTTCCTCGTCCAGAATGGGATCAAGAGTGCGGCTGATGTTCTCGCAGTCGTTGATGCTCACGCCGCCTTCCTTGTCGATAAAAACTCTCAGATACCATGTGCCTGCCTCGCGGACATATTCCACATCCCACAGCGTACAGCCGTTTTCCTCAACGACGGGTCGGGCAAGCTCACTGACCTTATCGGTTATCCTGCTCATATTGTTTTCTCCGTTTCGATTGAAAAAGCTTCGCAAAAAAGAGTGGGCCGCAACCCACTCTGACTAAACCTCATACTTACGGTATTCATAGTACCACTATATCGCCGCTTTTGCAAGTGTTTTTTTATTATTTCAATAATTTCAATAATATTCGGCGGTTCATGAATGATCAGAATGGTTTTCAGTACAAATTTTCAATATGTATGGCAGCATTTTTCTATTGATGTATGAAAAACTCTAATATATAATGTGTCCATGCAAAAATCTGCTTTGCTAAAGGAGAACAGTATTATGCTTACAAACGAATACCTTAAAAGAGTTTATGCGCAGGTAGAGGCGCGTGATGCCCACGAGAGCGAGTTTTTACAGGCTGTACGTGAGGTCTTTGAATCGCTGGAGCTGGTGATCGACAAGCACCCGGAATGGGAGGCTGCCGGTCTGCTGGAACGTTTTGTCGAGCCGGAGCGCACGATCGAGTTCCGTGTTCCCTGGGTCGACGATAACGGCGTTACCCGCGTCAACCGCGGCTACCGCGTACAGTACAATTCCGCCATCGGTCCCTACAAGGGCGGTCTGCGCTTCCATCCGTCGGTAAACCTGTCCATCATGAAGTTCCTCGGCTTCGAACAGATTTTGAAAAACTCCCTCACCTCATTGCCTATGGGCGGCGGTAAGGGCGGCTCTGACTTTGACCCAAAGGGCAAGAGCGACGCTGAGGTCATGCGTTTCTGCCAGAGCTTCATGAGCGAGCTGTACCGCCATATCGGTCAGTTTACCGATGTTCCCGCCGGTGACATCGGTGTCGGCGCGAGAGAGATCGGATTTCTTTTCGGTCAGTACAAAAAGCTCACCGACCGTTTTGACGGCGCCGTACTCACCGGCAAGGGTCTCACCTACGGCGGCTCCCTCGCCAGAACGCAGGCCACCGGCTTCGGTCTGTGCTACTTCTCCGCCGAGGCTCTCAAGCACCTCAGAAATACGAGCTACGAGGGCAAGACCGTCGTCGTCTCCGGCTCCGGCAACGTGGCGCAGTACTGCGCACAGAAGGTCGGCGTTCTCGGCGGCAAGGTCGTCGCCATGAGCGACTCTCAGGGCTATATCTACGATCCCAACGGCATCAACCTTGACGTGCTGTTTGACATCAAGCAGAAGCGCCGCGCCCGCATCAGCGTGTATGCCGACGAGGTAGCCGGTTCCACCTATGTCGAGGGCTGCAAGAACATCTGGAAGGTCAAGTGCGACATCGCCCACCCCTGCGCCTCTCAGAACGAGATGGACGCCGAGGGCGCTCAAGCGCTTGTCGACAACGGCTGCATGGCTGTATTCGAGGGCGCGAATATGCCTCTGACTCCCGAGGCGATAGCGATAATCCAGAATAACGGTCTGCTCTACTCCCCCGGCAAGGCCTCCAATGCCGGCGGCGTTGCCACCTCCGGTCTTGAAATGACCCAGAACTCGATCCGTATGTCCTGGAGCTTTGACGAGGTCGACGAAAAGCTGCACGGCATCATGCAGAACATCTTCAAGGCCTGCTATGACGCATCCGTTGAGTGCGGCAAGCCCGGTGATCTGATGGTCGGCGCAAATGTCGCGGGCTTCCTCAAGGTCGCAAACGCAATGATGGCGCAGGGCGTTGTTTGATCGGGAGATCGTAAAAGCCGGACATACAGCGTTTATGTTATGTAAACCAATGTAGGGAACGGTCTTGACCGTTCCCTACGGTGCGGCATGGGAAAAACAGAGATAATCAGGAGAGAATATATGCTGAAAGACAGAGCAAGAGACTATTTTATTGAAAAAGACTTCAACTGTGCGGAGACTGTTATACGGTGCATCCGCGACGAATACGCGCTTGACATCAGCGAGGACGATCTGAAGCTCGTCAGCGGCTTCGGCGGCGGAATGGGCTGCGGTCAGACCTGCGGCGCGCTGTGCGGTCTTATCGCCGCATACGGAAAGATGGCGGTAAAGGATCGCGCTCACGCGACAGCCGATTTCGGCAAAAACTGCGGTGCGATATGCGGCGCGTTCAACAGAGCGCTCGGCAGTATGCAGTGTGCACAGCTTAAAAAGCTTTATTCCTCACAGCAAAACCGCTGTCTCAAAACAGTTGAAATGGCACTCGATGTTTTCGAGGAGTTCATGGCAAAAGAAAACGGATAATTCTCGGATAATTTTTCAGCCTCCTTCAAAAACGAAGGAGGCTGTATTTTGGCAACCTCTAATAATTCGATGTGTTCAGATTGCGCAGAGATTTTTTCGGCAGATGAAATAAAAAGCGCAGGGAATACTTTGTGTATTTCCGAGCATTTTTATGAAATATGACGGAAAAAGGTCAAGCAAGATGAGCACAGGAGAATTTTTAGAGGTGTCCTTTTATATATCCGCATCAAATATGACGGGAGGCTGTTCGCCGGTACGGAGCGTCTCGTAAAAAAGCGTATAGGTCATGTTCAGATACGGAACCGAGAAAAGCTGCACGGCAAGGCCGATGATCGCTATATTCGACATCAGCGCCCAGAGGATGAAGCTCAGATCGAGCACAAAAAGCTCCGTCTTTCTGCCCTGCATCATGCGCTTGCTCTCCCTGATACACTCCATCGCCGTCATATCGGGGCTGTCTATCATTATGTAAACCGCCATTCGGTATTTGTAGGCGGCGATAATACCCGGAATGACAAAGAGGCAGCTCCACAGCAGAATAAACAGTCCTTCGAGAATACTGAGCCAGACAAGTCGGAAAAACATCCCGAAGCCGTCGAGCAGATTGCCCGCGCACGGTGAGGTCTTTCGGACCGTATTGAGGAGGAATATCAGCAGTCCCGCGGAAACGACGGTCATCACGAGCTGAATGGCGGCGTCAATGATGTAGGACGAGGCGGGCGGCAGAAACTCCCGGCAATATGCCGCCGCATATTCGAAATTGCCCTGTTCGATATAGGTCATTATCTGCGATGCATCGCTCTGGGTCATATTGGCTCCCATAACTCCGGCGGACAGTACGCTCATCAGTGCGCTCAGTGCAACGTAGATCGCACATATATTAAAGACCTTCGGGTTGGAGGAACTTATTACTTCGCGGGCTTTCAGTTTCAGCCCCTGTCTGTTTATCGCCATACTCATGCCTCTTTTCAAAAATCATTCATATCAGCCAAGCGCGTGCACTTCGGGAACGGTCAGATCTATCGCCTCAAAAGTATAACCGTTTTCGCTTCCCCATTCAAGGATTTTCTGCGTTGCTTTCAGACAGGTGCTCCTTGAATCATGCTGTATCACGATCGGGCATTCCGTCTTTTCCGCAGTTTTGATCACTCGTCTTACGGAGTGCTCGATCCCGTCATCCTTCGGGTCTGCGCTTATATCCCAGTCAAAATATCTCATGCCCAGATTATCAAGTATCTCCGTCAGTGTTTCAAAGCCGCCGTCGACCTTGTTCGCCGAATATGCCGCCGCCGTTGAGCTTCCTCCGGCAAAGCGCAGGATATCCGGTCTGTATCCCGACTTATCAAAAATCAGCTCCCTTGTTTTCAAGACATCCTCGGCAAATCTGTCCTCGGAGGAATATATATACTCGTAATCATGGCGGTAACAGTGTACGCCTATACTGTGACCGGCGGAAAGGATTCTTTCAAGCTCCTCAGGATATTTCTCGACCTGTTTTCCGATCAGAAAAAAAGTGGCCTTTGCGTCGTAGGTCGCAAGCAGATCAAGCAGCTCGTCCGTATATTTTCCCGGACCGTCATCATAGGTCAGATATATGGTTTTTTCCGCGGCGGCGGTCTCCGGCAGAGTATTTGCGATGACTTTCACCTTTCTTGCGCACGATAACGGCACTTCATCGCTGTCCGTGACCGAATAGGTGAGCTCATAATCCTCCGGCCGCCAGATGCAGACCTCGCCGGATATCTCGACTCTGTCGCTTATGTCGCTGCCGTCCGTATCAAACGCCAGACAGCCTTCTTCAACATACCGCTCGCCGCACAGGAGGGTGATCTCCTCATCCCCGCAAAGAGATACGGATGACGCGCCGAATGCCTCTGCGGCGCAGCATACAAGGAGCGTGATAATCATCAGAAAAGCTGTCCATTGTTTCATATCGGATATGTCCTTTACCAATCGTGGCTTATATTTTACCATTTAATGCACTTCTTGTAAAGGGCGATCCATCTTCTGAAAAATAATCTTGACAAATGAAAGTATAGGTGCTATTATAAGCAAGCCGTCAGAAATGCGCGAGTGGTGGAATTGGCAGACTCGCTAGATTCAGGTTCTAGTGCTCACTCCGGGCGTGCGGGTTCAAGTCCCGCCTCGCGCACTGATAACGAAATCCATGAGAACGTTAAATTTCTCATGGATTTTTTGTTTTATATGCTGTTTTACGCTCTATTTTGTTCCGATTTCTGATTTTTGGATTTTGCCTTTTTCGCTGTTTTCCCTTATGTTTTCCCTTTACAGATTTATTTTCCCTTTTCAGGCGGTCACAGTCTTAATAAACTGCTCCATTTTGGACGCACTTTCCGTCCTCATTTTTTCGGTCACATGGGAATAGATATTCAGGGTTGTAACTGCTGTGGAGTGTCCTAAATTCTCCTGCACCGTCTTGATGCTGTCACCGTTTTCAAGTGATACCGTTGCAAAGGTATGACGCAGATCATGAAAGCGTGTGTCAGGTAAACCCATCTGTTTTACAATCTTCTTGAAGTGCAGATACACGGTCTGCGCTGATAGATTGCCGCCCAGCTCATTTGTGAAGACAAGGTTCTTTTCATTGCTCCATAGCTCCTGCGCGGCACACCGTTCCTTAAACTGTTTTCTCTGCTGTTCTTTCAGTACCGACATAACAAACGGTGCAGGGGTGATCGTCCGTACTTTCCCGCTCTTTGTGGAAATGAAATTATATTGCCCTGTTCCCGCCCGTTCTTTCTGCAGCTGCTTGTTTACAAAGATCGTGCCGTTCTTAAAGTCTACACAGTCCCATGTTAGACCGATTACTTCACCCTCTCTCATGCCGGTAAACAGTGTCGTTAGATATACATTCTCATATTTGTGACCTTTGACCGCTTCAATGAATTTCGCTATATCTTCATCGTCAAGCGGTTTTATTGCTGCCTGTTCGATATGCGGGATTTTACAGGCATCGGCGGGATTATATTTCAGATAACCGAGTTCAACAGCCTGTTGAAGTGCCTTGTGGAGAACGCCGTGCAGGTTCTTAATGCTCTTTGGAGATAACGGCTTTTCAGCTTTCCCCGCCTTGTTATACATCTTCTGAATATCAACGGCACTGAGGGCTTGAAGCTTGATAGCACCGAGAGCGGGTTTTATGTGGTTCTTCACTGTGGTCTTGTAGCTGTCAACCGTGCGCGGCTTTACGTCACCGAGAAATTCAGACTGCCATATTTCAAGCCATTCACTGACTGTGAGCTTTGACGGCTCTGAATAAGTATTCTCATTGACGGCAACGGCGGCGGCTTGCATCTTCTCCCGTACTTCCTTTTGCGTCTTGCCGGTAAAGCTTCTCTGTATCTGCTTCCCTGTGCCGCTGTCGCGTCCCACAGTCACGCGGGCTTCCCAATATGTGTATTCCTGCCCGTTTCTCATAACCGTCTTTTTGCGAATAGTGCCGGAGCCTTGTGCGCCTCTGGTGCTTTTTTTATTCGCCATTGTCTGACGCTCCTTTCATGTACTTCATCAGTAAAAATTCTGCATAGTGTTTTACTTCGGAAATAATCGCTTTCTCATCATCCGAAAAGATTTCGCCGATCTCCGAGCCGTCTTTTATAACTTTTATTCGGTGTTTTGGGGGCATTCCGTTGGCTTTTACATCATATTCGAGCATTTCTCCGTTTTCATCTAACTTTGTGTCCTCTAATTCAAATCCGATATCTGAAAACGAATACCCGTTTTCTTTCAGTATATCGCTTAAAATATGATCTCTCTCATACTCGTCAAAGGCTTTCTCAAAGGTTTCATCGTAGAATTTTTGCATATCAGAGGTGGTAGGGAAATCATCATATCCAAGCAAATATGCTGCACGATAACCAAACGCTTCCTCTATTTGTTCTGCTATTCCCATAGAAACAGGCTTTTTCCCTTTCTCAATAGCAGAGATAATCTGCTGCTGATAACCTATCTTTTCGGCAAATTTTTGCTGAGAAAGTCCTGTTTCTTTTCGTATTTCTTCAACTTTTTTCCCCATTTCTTCAAGCTGGCTTTGACTAAATTTGCTTTTTGGCCGTCCCATTGTTCAATCTCCTCAGAATGCAACTTTTATTAGAAGTTATTGATGTTGTTTCTTTATGTATTTTGACTTGACTTACTTCTAAAATGCGTTATAATAATAACACAACAACAACCACAAACGCAAGCATTATTTTCAAGAGAGGTAAAAAAACATGACGACTGAACAGAAAGAGTTGGTTAAACAGGCGCGCAATGCGTATCTTCGACAGTGGAGAAAAAACAATCCTGAGAAGTATGAGGCAATCAAGGAAAGATACTGGCTGAAAAAGGCAGCCCAGTATGAAGGCGAGCGAAAGGAAGGTGAACGAAATGACGGCTAAAACTTCCCCGCTGAAGGCGATAAAAGCAAAGTGCCTTGATTGCATGGGCGGTCACAAGAAGGAAGTGAAGCTGTGTCCCTCTGTGGAGTGCCCTTTGTGGAATTTCCGCAACGGACATAAACCAAAGGTCACAGTTTTCAATCTGGACGCAGAAAACGGCGATTAAACGCACGTTTTCAAACGCATAAACAATAGGGGGGTATAATTTATATCCCCCAAAACTACTGAGATAATAAAGCTGAAAATATGCCCCCTTTTTTGAGGTATTAGGAGAAATGAATAGTAGAATTGATAGTATAGATAAGAAATTAACATATAATATTTCAGAGACAGCAGAGGTTTTAGGAATATCAAGGCCGACAATGTATGAATTGCTCCACCGTGAGGATTTTCCCTCATTCAGGGTCGGGAAACGTGTTCTCGTTCCGGTGGACGCGTTGAAAAGATGGGTAGAAGAGCAGGTAAGGGGCTAAAGATTATGGCAAATATTCAGTGGGTAAAGTTATCGGTTGATATGTTCGATAATAAGAAAATTAAGCATTTGCGGCGGCTTCCCGACGGTGACAGCATCGTTTTGATATGGGTCATGCTACTGACAATGGCGGGACGCTGCAACGCAAACGGATTGATTTTTCTTACCGAAAACATTCCGTATTCTCCGAAAATGCTTGCTGACGAGCTGGGAATTGAGGAAAACACAGTAAAACTTGCACTTTCCACTTTCGAGCAGTTAAACATGATTGAACTGAATGACGGTTTTATCATGCTTCCCGGATGGTCAGAACATCAGAATATTGAGGGTATGGAGAAGATCAGAGAGCAAAACCGATTAAGGAAGCAAAAACAGCGTGAAAACCAAAAGCTTTTATCTGCTTCAAATGGCAGTAACGTGACAGGTCGCGTGATGTCACGTGACAGTCACGGAACAGATAAAGAAATAGAATTAGAAAAAGATATATACTCTTTTAATGCGGACAAGCCGCAGAAAAAAAGCAAAACGTTTGTTCCTCCAACATTGGAAGAGGTCACGCAGTACATTTCCGAAAAGAAGCTATCCGTTGACCCTCAGAGCTTTATTGACTACTTCGAGGCGGCAGACTGGCACGACTCCATAGGTCAGCCGGTACGAAACTGGAAACAGAAGCTTTTGACGTGGAACAAAGGAAGCTTCGGCACAGGGTATAAAGCTCCTGTTCCTGTTGAGCCGCAAGAGGTAAAGGGTGTTGTGCATTTATAAGGGGGGGACTTTTTTGGAGAATATCTATTCAGCAGAAAATGCGCTTGTTGGTTCGATGCTCATTGACCCTGCTTGTATTGGTGAAATCGTCCATACTGTCACGGCGGATGATTTTCGGCAGGAGACGACAAGGAATATTTTTTCCACAGTACAAGCGCAATATCTCAGCGGTCAAGCACTCGATCCCGTTATAATCGCGGAAAAACTGACGGAGAACGATAAGCAATTCATGGCCGAGTGCATGAGGATGACACCGACCGCAAACAATTTTGAGGCATATGCCGAGTTGGTAAAGAAGTCCGGGATGCTTCATAAGTTCCAAAAATTGGGGTTACAGCTCGCAGATACGACCGAGATCGAGCAATCGGAAAAGGTCGTAAGTGAGCTTAACTCTTTGTCTGCGGCAACACCACAAGGGACTTTTCAGACCGCACAGGAAGCGGCAAACTCTTTCATGGACAATCTTGTCGAGCGGTTGGAGAATGGGGTAAAGTTCATTCCGTGGGGCTTACATCCGCTGGATGAGTTTATACCTACTCGACTAGGCAACTTCATCATCATTGGGGCACGACCGTCAACCGGCAAATCTGCATTGGCTCTGCAATGCGCTCTGAATATGGCAAAGGCGGGTTATCGCGTTGGGTTCGTGTCGCTGGAAATGGGAAACGAGGAAATTAACGAACGAATAATCGCCTATTTGTCTGGGGTATCTCTTGAGAAGCTTATACGTGGAAAAAACATATCTGACGAGGAATATAAGCGCATCAATGCGGCTTGTGAGGCTTTATACAAACTTCCTATTGGCTTTGATTATTCGTGCAGGACTGTGCAGCAGATACAGGCGCGGGCACGTTCTGAGCGCTGGGATGTGATATTCGTGGACTATATTCAGCTCATGGGCGGAAGCGGTAAAACTCGATATGAGGCAGTAACATCAATATCGCTGGAACTACAACAGTTTGCACACCGGAACAAAATTCTTACAATTGCCCTGTCACAGTTAAGCAGGCCTCAGACAACTGCTGACGGCAAAGAGCGAAAACCGACTGTAAAAGACCTTCGGGAAAGTGGACAGCTTGAACAGGATGCAGACGCTATAATTCTTATGTGTTTGGACGATGCTAACGATAAACTATCAGACCGATATGTTAATCTCGACAAAAATAGGAATGGTATATGTTGCGATTTTAAGTTAACTTTTTACGGCGATATTCAGCGATTTACATATAAAAGGAGTGATAATTATGAATATAATTCAGCGTTTCAATAATGGGGCTATTCTCTGGAAGATTGGTTATCCGACAGAAGAACAACGTGCCGTAATCCACAAATATAAGCTCATTTTTGTGATGAGGCCGCAGCGTGGGTGGCTCGGGTATGTCGATGATGCAAGCGATATAGAAAAGCTGGCATGAAAAAAAGCAGGGTCTTCGCCCTGCTTTTACTTCCTGCGTCCAAATATCATTTCTCCTGGCTTTGCCATTACGACATCGCGCAAAAGGAACAATAAGTTATAATTGCTTTCTTTCCCTGCGCTATCATCTGCAAGAGCGGTTGCCGCTCTGCGGATAACATCAAGACTCCAAAAATCGCCCTGCTCTGTAAGGCGTTTTAAGCTATCTTCGATTTCTGCCCGCTGTGCTCTCTCGGTTCTCCGTGGCTTTATGCTCTCCTGCCTAAACTCTGAATAACCGCAGATTTCGCCGGTTTTATTGCTTATGCACGTCATGATTTTTAGCTCCTTTTCTTGATTTATTGGAGCGGGTCAGTTATAATATTCCTGCCCGCTCCTGCGGTGCATTTCCTGTCTCTTGTCTGTTGCTTTTGGTCGGGTGTTCAGACAAGGGGCTTTTTTTATGCTGTCAATCTGTTCATCGTGAAGCGTGTTCCGGTGCTCTTGATGCTGAAAGCGGCGTAAAGGTCAGCGTGCGCTGCCTTGAAAGCCTTGCTGTCAAAACGGGTCGTGGTGGTGTTGTGCCACGTTGCACGCCATCCGGTACCGTTTAATTCTTCTGTGGTACTGTCTACCATAACGGTTTTCAGTTCGTCCTTTATCGCTTCGGCTTCCACTGTCAGAGCGTCGATTTGCTCCATAATGTCAAAATATGCGACTGCTCTTGCGTCAAGTTCGTTTCTGCTCATTGGTTTAATCTCCAATCATTTATTATTGTTTCGGAAGTCTGTACGGGGTCTGTGTCGTGGTCGTGTACTCCACATCGTTGCCGCCGTTTCCGTCCGCTTTGGGCTTCCTTAACTGTGATTACATTATACACAAATTATCTGTGTACGTCTATTCGCAATATGCACAAATTTCATGTGTATATTTTTAGCAGATTGCACACTTGTTTTCTGTGGTTATTTATGCTATATTAAATGTATCGTGGGAGAGTTCCCATATATTCAGTAAAGGAGACGTTCTGCAATGCCGATCAGATACAAGATTGATATAATGGCAGCACTTAAAGAAAAGGGATATAGCAGTTATAAGCTAAGAAAAGAAAAGCTTCTCGGTGAGTCTACAATGACAGAGATTAGAAAAGGTCAGATTGTTTCCCTTGAAAATCTTACTCGGTTATGTAGGCTACTGGACTGTCAGCCTGGCGATATATTGGAATATGTGAAAAACGATTAATGATCGGCTGTTTCGCTGTTGACATTATCATTGCTGCCGTGCTATATTGTTTTCGGAGAAATTCTCCTCAGCAGTATTCGTCGCTACGTTTTCGGACGTTACACGTGGGGTCTTTGCGGCATCAACGGACGGCGAAGCTGCTGTTTTTTTTCTATATACGCCGAAACAATAAATAAGCAAGAGGCACCGTATAACGGAAAGTCTCTTGCTTTTCTATTTACGTCCTCGCGCTGGGTGCAATAATCCCCGCCGCGGGTGCTTGCGTCCTCTGATATGCGTCTGATACTTTAGGTTTGAAAGAAGCCCCCGCCAGTATCGGAAAAAATACGGGCGGGTCGTAATATATATATATTATAATTTACAGCCGTTCCAGACCTACCCCCAAGAAAAACAGGGGGCGGTCTTTTTAATAGGGTGGTATGTAAAAATTATTATAGGATTATTATATGTTATTCACATAGTTAGAGTAGTCTAACTGCAATCAAAAGACACAGTTATCAAAACTTTTATTTAGTGAAAATGGTTTCGTTTGCTGTTCACACTACGAACTAAATAAATATATTATATATTATGCTATACAGTTTGTGCGATATTATATTCGTCGGCTATATTCTTCGCGTACACATGGAATAAAATGTAAAAAAACCTTTATTTTTTTCCCTTATTTATTCCCTTTAGAGAAATTACAGTAAAATATTTGAATTTACACCCATTAACATTTCAAGTAAAAACATATAGTTATCCCATAGAAAAATGCAAATAATTGAATATATTTTACTTGTATTTACATCTTGATTTTTCGCTCCTTTTAATTCAAGTCCCGCCTCGCGCACTCTCAGAAAGAATCCCGCAATCGTTGAGATTGCGGGATTTTCGTATAATTAAGCCGCGCCCTGTCCTCCGCCATGTCGTCGCTGAGAGGTATGTACGTGTCAACGAGTATCGAGTACGCTATCTCCCTGCACCTGTCATATACCTCCTCCCACGTCATGCCTTCCCCGCTTGCGCCGTTCCCGACAATATAATCTCCCAGCTCCTGCAGATCGTGCGTGATCTTCTCTCTGTCCGCGCTGCTCTCAAACCTCGTGAGCAGCTCCTTAGCCAGCGCCTTCACGTCCTTCTCGCGCACGGTCGCCGCTCTCGTTGTCCTCGTCTGACCCTTCCAGTATTCAACACGCTTTCTTAAAAGCTCGTTCTGCCGCCTCAGTGTGGCATAGCTCGCCTGCCTCCCCGCCGTCTCATACGCCGTGTCGTCGTCCGTTACGTCCCTGTCCGAGTAGCGGAATTGTTCATACGTTTCTCCGCGCTTCTCCGCCATTCGTTTTCTCGCCTGTTCCGTTTCAACATATCGTCCCGTGTCACTCTGGAAGCTCTCGTCATATACTCCGTTGCCTATCCATCCGCCGGACTCGATGTCTTCTATGTCAATGCGGTTCGCCTTGATGAACTCGATATGAGTATAGCGTCTTCCTGTTTCCGCGTTTTCCGGCAGAGGTATTATGCTTCCGTCTGTCAGTCTGATAGCCGGTACACCGTCAAGCTGTGATATATCCTCGTTGAGATCAAGCGCAGGATATTTCTTCTGCAAGTCCCCGCTGTCCCTGTCCGAATTTTTCTGCTTGACACTCCCGCTCTGCTGTGGTATCTTTTCGGTGGCGACCTTATATCCACTTTCCGCATTGTTTAATGCGTGGGATGTATTGGTTGCCTTTTTTTGTCCCCATGCCACCTCGTAAGCTTCGCGGCTGTTTTGCCATGCGGTTACAGGTTGGAGTGACTTTCTTCCTCTTGACACCAATTCTACGATGACGATGTTTCCGTTCTCTGTTTCTTTCCCTATGTATGCCCTGACGCTTCCGTCTTTACGTTTGTGAACATCTAACAGCTCGTCGTAATTGTCTATGTAATACGGTATGTTTTCGATTTGATTTACTGTCAGCGGTATGTTCCTTTCATCGGTATCATCTTCAGCGTGGTCTTTCATGTGGGAAATGCGGTTGCTGTCAAGTTCAAGATAGTACCCCGCAACATCGACATCCGGTGCTTCTGAAAGAATATCGTCCGCTAAATTTGTACCTATTCTCCCGTATCCTTTAACTTCATTTCTGATTTCTCCGTTTAAAGACTGATTTATAAAAGATTTGATCTCAACAGGGGAATACAGGAGCGGTGACTTCCCTTTTCTTATCTGCTCTTCCTTTAAGTCCCTGACGTGTTTTCGGTTTCCTGTTGACAAATATTCCGTCAGATCATCTTCTGTTAAAGGTGTGTTCTCTCTGCTCGACCATCGTGTCCCGCTCTGCTCAGTCTCCGTCCCGCTCGCCTCCCTCACTGAGGGAGGTGTCACGCCTTGCGTGACGGAGGGAGTGCCGTTTTCACTCCTCACTCCTGACTCCTCACTGTTGAGCGTAGCCTTGACAAGCGCCCTGTCCCAGATGTCCTGCAGCTCGTCGGCAAACTCTCTCATAGCCACAGCCTCCGCGTGTCTCCTTGCATCCCTGGAGACCGCGGCTTTTATTTTTGCCGCGAACCTTCCGAGCCACTCGCCTATGCTCCTTGCAAGCTCCGGCTTCTCCTCCGCCATCATTACGGCAAAGCTGCTGTCGTCAAGCATCTCCTCGCAGGCATCCGCTACTATCTCTTCAACCGCGTCCTCATAGCTCATGCCCGCAGGGTCTGAGGAGTTGGCGATCTTCCTTCTCGCCAGTGCCGCGATGTCGAAGTCCTTGCCTATAAGGTGCTCGATAACGAAGTCCTGAAGCTGTCTGTACCCCTTTCTTTAAGGTCTTTATATTCTTCTCTCCGACCGCGCAGCAGCACGACCGCTATGTCATTCACGTTCGTGCCGGTGGGTCCCGTAAAGATCAGTCCGCCCACCGATTTCAGCGCATGATAGGAATCATTATTCTCAAGCGCCTTGTATATATCTGCTCCGGCGTCACACAGCTCTTCGCAGGTATCAGCGTCCGCATACCCTCCGGCGGCGTCGGTCGGACCGTCGGTGCCGTCGCTGCCGACGGAGAAAACCGCTGCGCCGTCGAGTCCCGATATGCCTTTTGCAGCCGAAAGTGCAAGCTCCTGATTGCGTCCGCCCTTTCCGGTTCCCGTGAGCTTCACGACCGTTTCTCCGCCCGCAAGGAAGGCGAGAGGCCTGTTTTCTCCGGCGTGCGACCGTGCGATCGAGGCTAAAAAGCTTCCCGCCTCCTTTGCCTGACAGCACAGGCGGTCTGTAAGTATGAACGGCTCATATCCCCGTCTGCGGCACTCTTCCGCTGCGGCGCTGCAAAGCTGACGGACACTGCCGGTTATACAGGTGGTTACGTTGGAAAGCTCCTTCGGTGTTTCGACCGTCAGAAGCTCCCGTGCTCTTTTTGAGAGGACAAGATTGTACTTTTCCGCTATTGCGGCGGCATCTTCTTTTGTCGAAGAGTCGGGATATGCCGGTCCGCTCGCTATCATATCCGGCACATCACCGAGAACATCACTCAGCACGACGGAAAAGACCCGGGCCGGTTCGCACAGCTTTGCAAATCTCCCTCCCTTTACCTCACTCAGACGTTTGCGGATCGTATTTATTTCCACGATATCCGCGCCGCAGGACAAAAGCTGATTGGTAACGTCCTGCAATTCATCCGCGCTGATCAGCGGCTTTTCAAACAGGGCGCTTCCGCCTCCCGACAGCAGAAAAAGCACCGTATCGCTCTCCGAAAGACCGTCAACAAGAGCAAGTGCCTGTTTCGTGGCTGCATAAGAATTATCATCCGGCACGGGATGTCCCGCCTCACGGCATACGATGCCCTCAAGCTCTCCTTTGACATGACCGTATTTTGTGATAACGATACCCGTCTCGACCGAATCGCCTAAACAGTCCTTTGCCGCCTTCGCCATCTGCCACGCCGCTTTTCCCACGGCAACGATATAGATCCTGCCCGGAAAAACGCGGTTTTTAAGCGCCCTGTGAACGGCCTCATCCGGCAAGACCGCATTTATCGACGCGGCAACGATCGCGTCCGCGTCCTCACGAAGCTGTCTGTCCATATCCTCACCCTCCGATCTTTTGTTACCTATTTTGTAGCATATTTCTACGTCGGATGCAATTATTAAAATTTTTTCCGCCTGCCGGCGACAGGCGGAAATCCGGTATCTGCTCAGTCCTTTTTCTTCTGTTCCCGATAAAATGCCAGTAGCAGCAGACCCACCGCATTAACGGCCGCAACAAAAACATACATATTCCTGTATCCCGTATTCACGGTCGCCTGATAGTAATCCTCGATCGCGTCGGAGTTTTCCCTTACGGCGTCGGCATAGCTCTCCCCTGCCTGTTCAAAGGCTGTCGGGATAGCCTCCTTTACAGCGGTGAGCTTTGAAGCAAGCTCCTTCATTTCTCCGATTTTTTCCGCCATCGGGTTATCACCCGCCGCACTCATCGGCGGCATTCCGGGCATTTTTCCCGTATCGTCCATCGCGGGCATTCCCGCCATTGCCTTTTCCATTGCGGCGGCTCCGGCGTTAATGCCGTCTATACCCGCGTCAATGCCTGCCGTTATCTTTTCAATTACCGTCGGCGTCATCGCGTCAAACATGGTATTCACAAGATAGACCGTGTTTTCCGTGATATTCGTCACATCGCTGTTCTGGAGTCTTTCAAGCACATCCGCAGGCATTTCGAAGGAGCCTTCGGCGTTTTCCGACATGGACATATCCATTTTTGTCATATCGCTCAGGCGCGGCATTTCCATATCACCCATCATAGCGGCAAAGGACGGGTCGCTTTTCATTTTCTCAAGTGAGTCATCTATCTCCTGCGCATAGGGCAGCGGCGGCATTTCGACCTGTTCGGGAAGAAGCTCCATAAGTCCCGTCTGGAGTCCCGCGGCGGCATGGACGATAAAGCCGACCATTATCGCCGGCGCCACAGCCGTACCGATAGAGCGGACAAGGGACAAGGTGGCAAGGGCGGAGTTGCTCTCCTCATCGGAGGTATTGCGAAGCATCATGTAATTGAGCGGTGTGCCCATCGTAAGCCCCAAACCGAAGCCGATGACCACAAGAGAGATAATGACATTTATCAGATTGACAAACCTGACGGCAATAAAGCCGAGGTAGAGGCAGCCCGCTATCGTCGTCAGAAAGCCGAGTGCCATGACCGGCTTTGCGCCCTTTCTGTCTATCAGCTTGCCGGAGATCATGGAGGCGGCACCCGAACAGATACCGAGAATGATAACAAAATATCCGCCGCTTCCCGAGGCAAGTCTCAGACAGTTTTCCGAAAACTGAGGAATGAATATCATGCCCATCATCGAGCAGCCCACGACAAGCGCAAGCGCAAGGATTATCATGATCTGTCTGTTCGAGGCGTATTCGATATGGAATATCGGGTCCTCCGCCTTGCGTTCGGCTCTGACAAAAAGAGGCGTGAGCACAACACAGGCGAGGATAAAGGGCCAGACCTTCACTGTCATGAAGGACTGCGCAAAATTGAAGAAGTCAAGATTTTTAAGCCCGTACAGCAGAGACAGAATGAGAAGCGTCATAAGGAGCGTGCCGAGCTTATCCATAGCCTTGGTGTGCTCTGCGCGGTTATTCGGCAAGACGGCAATTCCCGCTATCACGATAAAAATGCAGATAGGGACGTTTATCAGAAATATCCACTGCCAGTTCTCAACGCCGGCAATGTCGAGCACCGCGCTGCCCGCAGATGCGCCGAGCACGTTGGCAAGACCGTAGACCGCGCCCACAAGCCCTAAAGCCATGCCGCGCTTTTCCTCGGGAAAGCTCGTGCCGAACTCGGCTGTGGCAACGGGCATTATGCCTCCTCCGCCGGCTGCCTGCACGATGCGTCCGAGCATCAATACGCCGAAGCTGTCTACGAACGCCGACAGAGCACATATAAGTGAGCCCGCTCCGAAAAGACCGATGCTCAGAAGATATATCGGCTTTCTTCCCTTTGTATCCGCAAGCTTACCGGCGATAGGGATGATCGCGGCGTATGTAAGGGTATAAATGGTTATCATCCAGATACCGAGATTTGCGTCCACGCCGAGCTGTGACTGGATTATCGGGCGGGCAGGCGTGATTATTCCGGTATCTATCGCGCCGATAAAAAGCCCTAAAAGGTATATTACCGACATCCAGACAAGACTTTTACTTCCGCTTTTGTTTGTGTTTGGGTGTTTACTCATACTTTGCTGACCAATCCTTTCAAAATACACTGCATATCCGACAGCTGTCTGCTGTCAAAGCCGGAGAATACGCGCTCTAAGCATTTCCTGTGTACATCCTCAAGCTCAGGCAGAAGCCCGGCTGATTTTTCCGTGAGCGTCAGAATATTCTGACGGCGGCAATTCGGGTCACAGCGGCACACGATAAGCCCCTTTTCCTCAAGCGAACGGGTCTGCCGTGAAATAAGCGCCTTGTCTACCTCAAGAGCCTCGGCAAGCTCATTCTGACTAATGCCGTGCGTCCTCATAACAAGCATCAGAATATGATATTCTACCACAGACACATTGTGCTCACGCAGCATCTGCCCCTGCAGACGCGTCATACGCTTATGGAGCTGTCCGAGACTCACGGCGATGGACTCATATACCTCATTCACAGCCATTACGCACCTCCGTCATTATTGCGTTGGAGGTATTATAGCCGATGATTGTTGACTTGTCAACTGTTCTGTGCTGATGAATAGTTCTTTCGGTTCTGCTTATCATAAACTTTGGACGTTTACGTCCTAAGTTTAAGGTGAAAGAAAAATATTGCATATACTATATGATTTGTATTATAATCTGATGGACTTTTTGCTTGGGAAACGCTGATTAATTCGCCGAGAGCAGATGCCGAGAAAATTTGTGTTCTGACGACGGCACTTTTTCGCAGGAATACTTTGTGTATTTCAAGGAAAAGTGACTAAGTCAGAGCGCAAATTGTCCGGCAGATGCCGAAGGTGAATTAGTCAGCGTTTCCCTTGGAGTAGTCTCGCTTTTCTGAGCTTCATCAGCAGACCTTGTAAAGAAGCTTCAAAAAATATAAGCTATTCTTATGTAAACTAAATTATGAAAATTGTTTTATGTATATAAGATTTCGTTAACAATGTTAAGTAAATGATATTAAGTTAATCAAGAAAACACAGGACGCAGTCGGCGGAAGCTCTTTTTCCGCTGCTGCGTCCTTCTTCGATTTCTCGCTTTTGCGTGACACGGAGCTTATCAGCCCATCACTGCATGAACCTCGGCAGTCTCTCCCGCAGAAATGACGGGAATGATATTGCCGTCTGTTTTTTTGCCGTTTACCGTAACTGTCTTTACGCCCTTTGAAACTCCGTCGGGGTTCTCGACTTTAATTATGTAAACCGCGTTTCTAAATCTGCGTGTCGCTGTGAAGCCCTTCATAAACTGTGGCAGACAGGGATCAATTCTCAATCCGTCAAGCTCAGGGACAATGCCCAATATCGCCTGCGAAACGCTGAGAAAGGTCCACGCCGCCGTGCCGGTAAGCCAACTGTTTTTCGCCTCGCCGAAGGTGGGCGCATCCTTTCCGGCTATCATCTGGCTGTACACATAAGGCTCCGTGCGGTGTATCTCGCTGATGTCCTCGATATACGCGGGGCAGGTGCGCTCATATACCTCAAACGCTCTGTCTCCGTGCCCTAACTCCGCCTCCGCGCAGACTATCCACGGGTTATTATGACAGAAAATTCCGGCGTTTTCCTTGTACCCGGGAGGATAGCTTGAGATCTCGCCCAGCTCAAGATGATAGCGTGTATAAGCGGGGTTATTGAGCACTATGCCGTACTTTGTATCGAGTCTTTCCTTTACGCTCGCCAAAGCCTTTGCCGCCTCGCCGCTCTCCTTTCCGATACCCGCCATGACGCACATTCCCTGCGGCTCGATGAATATCTGTCCTTCCTCGCACTCGCGGCTTCCGACAGGCTCTCCGAAGGCATTGTACGCACGCTTAAACCACTCGCCGTCCCAGCCCGCGTCAAGCACGGTCTGTTCCATTTTTCCGATATGCTCTTTCGCTGTTTTCGCCTCGTCAGTAAGCCCGATATGCTCACAGATGTCGGCATATTCCCTGCCGTATTTGACGAACATACCCGCAATGAACACACTCTCCGCAACGGGTCCCTCACTCGGTCCCGTTGTCTGAAAGCTCTCGCCCGGGTGGGCGGAAAAGCAGTTGAGATTGAGACAGTCGTTCCAGTCGGCACGGCCGATAAGGGGCAGGTCATGGGGACCCAAATGCGCAACGGTATAATTGAAGCTCCTTCGCAGATGCTCCAACAGAGGCTGCGAAAGGCTTTCGTCATTGTCAAAGGGAACCGGCTCGTCAAGTATGGAGAAGTCTCCGGTCTCGCGGATATACGCGGAGGTTCCGGCGATAAGCCAGAGCGGATCGTCATTAAAGCCGCTGCCGACCGCTAAATTGCCTTTTTTAGTAAGGGGCTGATACTGGTGGTACGCGCTGCCGTCGGGAAACTGCGTGGCGGCGATATCGAGAATACGTTCTCTGGCTCTTTCCGGTATCATGTGGACAAAGCCTAAAAGATCCTGACATGAATCGCGGAAGCCCATGCCGCGCCCCATGCCGCTTTCAAAATAGCTCGCCGAGCGGGACATATTAAAGGTGACCATGCACTGATATTGATTCCAGATGTTCACCATGCGGTCAAGCTTTTCATCGCCGGTATGCGCCTCATAATGTGAAAGCAGCTCGGTCCAGAACGCGGAAAGCGCGGTCATGGCGTTGTCAAACGCCTTGTCATCCGCATAACGCTCCATCATGGCGTATGCGCGTTTTTTGTTCACGATACCGCAGCTTTCCCATTTTTCATCGGGGTTTTCGATGTAGCCGAGACCTAAAACGAAGCTCTTTTTCTCATTTGCTTCAAGCGAAAAATCAAACTCAAACGCCCCGCACACCTGCCAGCCGTGGGCTGTGCTGTCATTGCACCTGCCGTTTGTGACAGCTTCGGGCTTTGCCGGTGAGCCGTACACGCCGATGAAGCTCTCACGCGAGGTGTCAAAGCCGTCAGGTTTAAGGCTTGACCACATGAGGGCATAGTGGTCGCGGCGTTCGCGGTATTCTGTCTTGTGGATAATGGCATTTTCAAGAAGCTCCACCTCACCGATTGAGTAGTTGCGCTGGAAGTTGGAGGAATCGTCCATCGCGTCCCAGAGGCAGAATTCGGTATAGGGGAAAAGCTTAAAGCTCTTTGTCGCGCCGCTTTTATTCTCGGCTGTCACGCGCATAAGAAGGCAGTTGTCGCCTCGCGGAACAAGCATCTCCTGTCTGACCGAAAGAGCGTTTTTTTCGCCCTCGATGACCGTGTACCCAAGCCCGTGGCGGCACTGATAGCCGTCAAGCTCGGTCTGTGTCGGCTGCCAGCCCGGGTTCCATACGCACCCGCCGTCATTTACATAGATGTGGAAGCCGTCAGCATCTAAAGGGCAGGCGTTATAGCGGTAGCGGGTCAGTCGGCGCAGTCTCGCGTCCTTGTAAAAGCTGTACCCGCCGGAGGTGTTGGAGACAAGCGTGAAGAAATCCTCGCTGCCGAGATAGTTTATCCAGGGCAGAGGCGTGCGCGGTGTTTCAATAACGTATTCTTTTCTTAAATCATCAAAATGACCGAATTTCATAAAAGAACCTCATTTATTTTTGATATTATACTGTGGCATAATAGATGTGACCACTGACTCAGCCGTAGGGCGGGGGCTTGCGACGCGAAGCTAGTCCTTTAGGGCTCCCGCCGAAAAGTCGGAGTTCCTGCAAATCTGCGGCGGGAGCAAGCCCCCGCCCTACAATTGCCGGTTAGTCAGCTTATATTCATATCTCAATTACCGTGCTGCTGTTTCCTGTCAGCTTTTCGGACAACCCGTCCGGCTGAGTCGTTCCGATGTATAATACAGCCTTGCCGCCGTCAACGGATCTTCCGTTCTCATCAAAGACGTTCAGACGACCGGCGGGTATTTCAAGGCAGACCTCAACACTCTCTCCCGCTTTGCAGAAGAAGCGTTCAAAGCCGACGAGTCTCGCGTTTTTCGGTGCAAGGGCGTTTTCGGGATTTTTCGCGTAGACCTGTAAAACATCCTCAGTATCGGCTTTGCCGCAGTTTGTGAGCTTTGTCTTTACACAGAGCTTATCTCCGTTATTCTCAACCTTTGCGCTGTCCACGCGGCAATCTCCGTAGGTGAGTCCGTAGCCGAAGGGATAGAGCGGCGCAAAATCCATATAGCGGTATGTGCGTCCGTTCATGGCGTAGTCGGTAAACTCCGGCATCAGCTCAAGGTCTGAATTGTGATAGAAGGTCACGGGAAGCTTTCCGGAGGGTGATGCTTTGCCCATGAGAATATCCGCAACGGCTTTCCCGCCCCTTGCGCCCGGGTACCACGCCAAAAGCACGGCATCGGCTTTCTCGGCGGCTTCCTCTATGTCGATGGAGCTGCCCGCCATGAGTACAACGACCGTGGGCTTGCCGCACTCAAGCACAGCCTTCATCAGTCTGCGCTGAGGCTCGGGCAGGAGCAGATCGTTCTTGTCGCCGGAGACATAGTTGTTGCCCTCGTCCCCTTCCTCGCCTTCGAGGTTTTCGTTAAGACCGACGACCAAAACGACCGCGTCAGAGGCGTCACATACAGCCTGTGCCTCGGAAATTCTGTCGTCATCCTTTGCAAGATGCTCGGTACGGCTCTTTGAAATGTCGCAGCCGTCGGAATACAGCACGCGGACGTTCTCTCCCAGCTCGTCCTGCAATCCCTCAAGCACGGTTATGTATCTTGAAGCCGTGCCGTGGTAGTTGCCGATAAGGGACATTCTGCTGTTGGCATTGGGACCGATAACGCCGAGCGTTTTCAGCTTTGATCTGTCAAGCGGCAAAAGACCGTTATTTTTGAGCAGAACACAGCTCTTTCTTGCCGCCTCCTCGGAAAGTTCCAGATGCTCTTTGCACTCGATCTTCTCAATACCTATACTGTCATATTCGCTGCCGTCAAACATCCCCAGACGGAAGCGGGTCGTGAACAGGCGCACGGCGGACTGACGGATAAATTTTTCATCCAGCAATCCGTTATCATAGGCAAGCATTATATTCTGATATGTACAGCCGCAGTTTACGTCACAGCCGTTTTCAAGAGCCAGCTTTACCGAGTACATCGGGCCTTCCGTGACCTTGTGGCGTTCGTGGAAATCGCGCACCGCCCAGCAGTCACTTACTACATGACCCTTAAAGCCCCACTCATTGCGGAGCGTGTCCACAAGAAGTGCGGTACTGCCGCAGCACGGTTCGCCGTTGGTGCGGTTATAAGCGCCCATGACCGCCTCAACGTCCGCCTCCTGCACAAGTGCCTTGAACGCGCTCAGATATGTCTCGGCCATGTCCTTTTTGCTCGCCTTCGCGTCAAACTCATGGCGCAGAGCCTCGGGGCCGGAGTGCACCGCAAAATGCTTTGCACACGCCGCGACCTTCATCGTCTCGCCCTCGCCCTGCAAGCCTTTTACAAAGGATACGCCGAGGTCGGCGGTAAGGGTCGGGTCTTCGCCGTAGGTCTCCTGTCCCCTGCCCCAGCGGGGATCACGGAATATATTTACATTGGGCGACCAGAAGGTCAGCCCCTTGTAGATGTCTCTGTCATTTCTTTCGGATGCGATATTGTACTTTGCTCTGCCCTCAACGGCGCAGACGTCGCCGATGCGCTCCATCATATTCTTATCGAACGCGGCGGCAAGTCCGATAGCCTGCGGGAACACGGTCGCGGTACCGGCGCGGGCAACGCCGTGGAGAGTTTCGTTCCACCAGTTATACGACGGAATACCGAGGCGTTCTACAGCGGGTGCGTCAAAGCGGAGCTGTGAGGCGCACTCGTCAACGGTCATTTTTGAAACAAGCTCTTCAGCTTTCTTTTTTGCAAGTTCTCTGTTCATGTTTTTTACCTCTGAAATGATATAATCGGGAGCGATTTGTCAACGTTTACCTGTTTGCTGCATGATAAAATCAGTCTGCGTAAAAGCAGACTGATTTTATGAATTTTTACTGTTTCATTAGCCCTTCACGGCGCCGGCAATGAAGCTCTCCTGGATCTTTCGGCTCAGGAAAACATAGACAAGCAGTGTCGGGAAGGTGGCGACGACAAGTGCCGCACCGATGGGACCCCAGTCGGTCGTATATTGACCTGCCAGAGCCTGAATACCGACAGGGAGTGTCTTCAGGGCATCCTTGCTCATAAAGATATTGGCGAACATAAGCTCGTTCCAGCACTGGAGGAAGGTGTAGATGCCGACCGTTGCGGTGGCGGGCTTCATCAGAGGAAGAATGATCTTAAAGAAGATGCCCCATGTTCCGCAGCCGTCTATACACGCCGCCTCGTCCAGCTCTCGCGGCAGATCGTTCATGAAGCTCGTACAGACGAGTATCGCCATCGACAGAGAGAACGCCGAATACGGTATTATCAGTCCCAGATAGGTGTTGAGCATCTTTGTTCTGGAAAGCGTGATGTAGATAGGCAGAAGTGCTGCATGGATGGGAATGGTAAGACCGAGCATGAACATCTTATTGATGGTCTTCCTGCGTTTCCAGACCAGTCTTGTCAGGGCATAGGTCGCCATGACAGCGGCAAGAAGCGTAATAATGATAGTCGCTACGGCTATGATAAGGCTGTTGAGGAAATAACGTCCCATCTGACCGGTCGCAAGGGCTCTTGAATAGTTCGACCAGAGCCAGTGCTGCGGAAGTCCGGCGACATTCGCGCCGAAAATCTCCGTATTGTCCTTCAGCGAGAAGGTGAACATCCAGTAGATCGGGAAGATGTTGATAACGGCCCAGATTATGAGAGCTGTATAGATCGCGGCATTCTGTGCCTTATAGCGGCGAACCTTTGCCGAGAGATTTCTGTCGTTAAGTGTCTGTCCCATATTAATCCTCCTCCTCCTTGAAAATGAGCCCGACAAGCAGGGCGAAGCCAAAGCACAGGAAGATGAGCAGTACGGCGATGGTGGAGCCCATACCGTAGCGGTTGCGCAGGAACAGCATATTGATCATCAGCGTACTCGGCACCTCGGTAGAATGCAGAGGACCGCCGTTCGTCAGAACGTATATGAGGTCAAAGGATTTGAGAGAGCCTGTGATCGCAAAAATAACACTGACCCTCAGAACGGGCTTTATATAGGGGATCACGATAAACCAGTTGACCTGGGAATCGGTAGCGCCGTCAAGCATGGCGGCCTCCCTGAGATCTTTCGGAACACTTTTTATGCCGGCATACATCAGTAGCATATGATAGCCCACATACTGCCACAATGTCGGTATAAATACCGCGCCGAGCGCAGTCTCCTTTGTGCCGAGCCATATTTTTGCCCAGCTGTCAAGACCTACGGCACGGAGAAGGACATTGAGGATACCGTAGTCCGGGTTATATATTTTCAGCCAGAGCTGACCGATAACAACGGTCGAGATCAGAACGGGCATGAAATATACGGAGAGGAAGAAACGCTCTCCTTTTATTCCCTTGCCCAGCTTCAGTGCAAGCCAGAGGCAGAACGGAAGCTGTATGCACACGGACAGACCCGCAAGCAGCAGAGAGTTTTTCAGTGCTCTCAGAAAGCCGATGGGTTTGCTGGTAAACAGCTCCTTATAGTTTTTAAAGCCGATAAAGACTTTTTCGCCGATGCCGTTCCAGTCAAAAAAACTGAAATAGCCGGACGCGATGATAGGTGCAACAAGAACACCCACAAAGAGGATCAGTCCCGGAACAAGAAACAGAAAAATGTTTAACTTGTTGCTGTACATTTTCTTCATAGCTTTGAATTCCTTATTCTTTTTATGGTCATCTCTGATAATTCAGAGGCGGCCTTATGAAACACGGTTTCTCACTTCCCGAAAGGGAAGCGAGAAACCGCGGGAACTTATACGTCCGTGAAAGAACGTATGTATTCAGTTAAATCAGCCGATGTCGGCAGCAAGACCTGCAACGAAGTCAGCACCGTTGACTTCGCAGCCGTAAACCATTGCGACGTAGTCGAGGTAGGTGTTGGCGGTGTTGGCGCTCATAGCGGTGTCGCCGAAGAGGACGTATGCGTTGGCATTTGCGCAGATGTCAGCAACAGTCTGGGTCAGTTCATTGACAGAGCTTGCGTCGTAGTCAACATTCCATGCGGGCAGACCGCAGCCGTCAAGATAACCGAAGTGGCAGATCGCCTTGCCGAGGTCGATGCAGAAGTTTGCGGTGACTTCGGGGTTGTTTGCGGAAGCGGCAACAGCGAGAGTATCGGAGGGACCGCCGATGAGCTGGCCGAGGGTGGCCTTGTCAGCATTGATCACGGGGAACTCTGCGACCTGAACCTTGCCCTTGAGGTCGGGGTTGGCAGCGAAGTCAGCGCAGTTCCAGGTGCCGTTCATGTAGAAGGCGTACTTGCCTGCCATGAAGTTTGCCTTGACCTCGTCGTTGGAGAGAGCGATGCCGGCGGGATCGAAGTATTCGTTGTTAACGAGGGACTGGAAGGTGTCAACAGCGGCAGCGACATCGTCGTTTGCCCATGTTGCTCTGCCTGCGAAGATGTCGTTGAGGATCTGAGCGCCGCAGCTCTTCTCAATGATGGATTCAAGATACTCGGTTACGCACCAGGTCTCCTTGCCGGAGCAGCCGAAGGGGATAACGCCGTTGGCCTTGAGGGTATCGCAGCAGGCGATGAACTCTTCGTAGGTGCCGGGAACTTCGTCATAGCCGTTGGCCTTCAGGATCTCCATGTTGGCGAACAGTCCGACGATGTTCATGGTGGTGGGAACGCCGTAGTGCTTTCCGTCATAGGTGGTGTTGCCCATCATGGCCTCGGAAAGCTGACCTTCGTATGCCTTGTAAGCATCGTCCAGGCAGTATACGCGGCCGGCATCAACAAAGTCGCCCAGGAATGCGCATGCCCAGGTGAAGAAGATGTCGGGCATCTCGTCGGCAGAGGCTGCCATCTTGATCTTTTCCTTGTAGGACTGGTTTTCGAATGCTTCCCAGGTGAAGTTTACTTCGGGGTGGGCAGCGGTGACTTCTGCGATAGCCTTCTCATAAGAAGCACGGTTGGAGTCACTTTCGGTGGCGATGCACCACATCGTAATGTCGGTCTTGTCTTCGGCAAATGCTGCAACGCCGAGAGAAAGAACCATGCACAGGGTCAGAAGAATTGCCAGTGTCTTTTTCATGATATTTCCTCCATGATTTATTTTTGAACAGCTTTCGGCTGAACAATACAACTTATTGCATCTTTACCATCTGCCAGGGGTACTCGACCGTCAGAACATTTCCGCTGATCGAATAATAGCAGACCGAATCCTCAAAATGATCGATATACATGAGCTTGAAAGAGGAGTTTTCATCGTCAAGGCTGTAATACCCCGGGAAAAAGCCGTCTTCGTTGAACATACCGTTTTCTGTAAATTCAAAGCTCCATTTGTTTTCCGCGTTCACCCATTTTCCGATCAGCCCGTCCGGTGTGCCCTCGCCCTCAAAGACATATTCCGTCTTTTTATAAATATTCATTTCACTGCCGTCACCGTTCATGACAAATCTCATACGGTCGGTCTTGCCGTTTTTGGTGAGCAGCAGAGTGTTATCCTCAACAGCGTACTTATATTTCACCCCGTCCAGCTTCATCGTATCGCCGCTGAAGGACATGGCACACTTGTCCTTTTCATATATATGTGCCCATTTTCCGTCCATCACTCCCGTATCTTGTGTCCCGCAGGAAGAAAGACAGAGGAGAGCGGCGAGCAGCAGAACGAGCGCCGCGAGTTTTAAAATGGGGTTCGGTTTTTTCATTTCTTTATTTTGCCGCCGGCAAGCCGTCGGGCGATCCGTTCCGTTAATAATCATGTATCATTATACACCTTGGCGTGCTTGTTCATCAATCAGCATACTAAACAAATTTCCATCTGTCATTTTGTTAATATTGCTGAGCGATATCATACTTTCGTCAGCCTATTCCACGATGTTTCTCAGCCATTTTCCGCGCTTTATGTTCAGCATTTTTGGCAGGAATGTTACAATTTCATCCATTTTTGACAGAAGCACAAGCAAAACCGGCGCAAAGCAATTCAGCTTCACGGAAATAAGAGAGATCGGGACGCACAGCAGGAGGGAGTTGACGGCGTCGATATAGAAGATCGGTCTGGTCTCTCCTCCCGCGTACAGTGCGCTGTTGTTAACGCTGTTCTGGATGCCGAAAACATTGTTCAGGGCAAAAATAAGCGTTATCGGGAAAAGATACTGCTTTGCGGCATCGCTGAGCTTTAACGGGAAAAGCTGCAGCGCAAACACAATCACAAACAGAGCCGCCATAACAGCTACACTGATTTTTGATGCAAGTCTGTTCAGGAGCCGGTGCTCATATATCGCGTCTTCAAAACGGTTCTTGCCGAGCTGAAGTCCGGCGAGGATGCCGGCTGTATCCGCGCAGGCATTCTTTGTGCATAACAGATGTGTATTTACGGCGTTGACGAAGGAAAACGCCGCTATGACGTCCGCGTCTATTCTTCCGATCGCGGCCGCCACGAAGTTTATCCCGACAAGGTAAACGCCGTGCTGCAGGAAAATAGGCAGGGCGTTTTTGAAAAACACCTTGGTGATATGCTCTCTGTTGATCTCATCGTCGGGATTGAAAAAGGAAGGTTTGATCTTTATGTAACAGGCGAGACACAGAATAAACTGGAGCACGACGGCTGAGGTCAAGGCGATACCGGAGCCGACAGCGCCCATCTCGGGAAGTCCGAAGAGTCCGAATACAAGGAGAAGATTTAAAACGACATTCAGCGCACAGCTTAACGCGACGATCTTCGTGACGGTCCTGCCCTGATCGGTAATACGCAGGAAAGCATAGAAAATATTGCAGAAGGAGTTGAACAGGAAGCTGACGGACGCTATCTTGAGGTAAGCCGCACCTTCTTTTATAAGTTCCGGGATGTTCGTATACAGTCCCATAAGCTGACCGGGGAAAAAGAAGCAGGCGATAAATTCCGGAATGCAGATGAGAGTGGAGAAAGCGACCGCGACATACATGGCATAGACAGCGGAGCTTCCGTTTCGCCTGCCCCAGAACTGTGAAAGAATGGAGTTTACGGCGCCGGTAGCCGCCGAAATGAGTACGGTATGGATCATAACGATCTGGGAGGCGAAGGATACGCCGGACATGGCGTCGGACGAGAAAAATCCCAGAATGAGGACTCCGATATTCGTGGCGATGCCTATGATCAGGTACTGAAAAGAAAACGGTACAAAAGACGCCATGGCCGTTCGCCGGAAAAGCGTATCGCGGATATCGGTTTTCGGCAGACGGAGGGTCAGTTTATTGACTCCCTTACGGTAGCTGTAACGGAGTTCACTGCCGATACCGGACAGAAGCCTGTCGTACATTGTACGTATCGGTTTTTCAAAGTTGATGATCTTGTCCTTGGCAAACGGGTCGCACCTGCGATCCTTTACGGAGAACTCAAAAACGGCGTCATTGCCGCGGTCTCTTCTGGTGAAGGTCAGTTCGCTTTCGCCGTTGAGCTCCTCACGCCATTTCATCAGTGCTTCCTCGATCAGTAAAACATAGTTGTTGATCCGCTCGGAAGAATAATCGAGATTATTAAGCGCCTCATACAGAAGGTTGCTGAGATCAACGCTTTCGCAGTTGCTTATCTGCACGGCTGCACACCTCCGCATACCGTTATTTTGGTTTATTATACCAAACCGGTAAAGTCCGGTCAATATAAATGTATTTCTGCCGGTGAATTAATCTGCAAATACTATATGTCTTTAGAAAAAATGACAAAATCAGGGCACATTTTATCCGTCAGCTGCCGCAGACGTATTGTGCGGTGTTGCCTTAGCTTTCCCGCACTGCCAAACCAGTTTGCCGCGTTAAGTATCCCTGTTATTCTTCTTGCAAATTCACCTGACCCGGGTTTGACGCTTACCTTGAACAGAGCTGCAGGAAAAAAATAAAGCGGAGGGAAACTGTGCAGAGAAAAGCCCGGAGAACCTCTTCGTGAGGTCTCCGGGCTCAGTATGTACTTTATGCTGTCTTACAACAGCTTATTTTTCTTATGCTTCGGGAACATTGACAGTCACAGTGAAGACTGCGCCGTTGTCAAAGGCGATCTCGAACACGTGATCGCCGGTTTCGAGAGTCTGCAGATAAGAATTGCTGAAGGAGAGGGTTACGGTTCCGTCGCTGTGGCGCTGGACAGAGTAAGCGCTGGGGAGGAGGTTCTCGCCGGTTGCTTTGTCGGTCAATTTAACGGAGGTCAGACCTGTAACAGTCTTGATGAAATCTGCGGAGAATCTCACGGATGCGTGATTGTTCACATCGCAGACTTCGGCTGCACCGGCTTCACCTTCAACGGATACGGCTACGGGGATGCCGTCAGTTGCTGCGGAAGCACCATCATAGATCTCAACGATCATGCTCGGGTTATCCTTTGCGATATCCTTGAGAAAGACCATCAGATCCTGCAGACCGCCATTAAAGGAACGACCGAACGTGATAACTGCCGTGCCGTCGGGAGCCGTGAACAGACGTGTGCCTGTGGGCAGGGACCGTCTGTCGACGATAACGATCTGGTCGTCGGAAGCGGGAGCAATGGTGATAACGGACTTGCGAATATCATCTTTAACGCTGGCTTCGGTGGCATGGACGTCGCCGATCTCCTGCGTTCCGGTCACAACGAGTTCGTCCCAGAGAGCGGAGCCTTCCTTGAGACCGACAAGGTAGAAGACATTGTCTTTGCCTTCTATTTCAACATTCTTGCCGAGCTCGCCGACAACGACTTGACCGTCGGCTTCCTTCGAAGTCTCTCTCCAGTCCCAGCCGTAGCCGTGCTTGTTATGAACGCGGATGCGTTCCTTAACCTGCTTGGTGTATTCGGTGTTGATTTCACCATCTGCAGTGCCGACAATGATAACGGTTGCGCCGTCAATGGAAGTGATCTTGCCTGTCAGATCGCCGCCGATGAAGATTTCGGTGCCTTCGCCTTCTGCTTTGATATCGCCTACGACCTTGCCTTCGACATCAACAATTGCACCGTCTGCATTAATGGTGCCCTTAACTTCGCCACCGATAGTAACAGTGCCGTCTTCTGCATTAACATTGCCGATAACGTTGCCTTCTACGTCAACAATGGAACCGTTTTCGGTGATGGTGCCGAAAACATTGTCGCCGACAGTAACAGTTGCACCCGCGGTTGCTTTGACACCGCCAATAACATCGTCTTTGACTTCTACGGTCGTGTCTTTGCCTTCTGCAACGACAGCGTTGTCTGCTTTTCCTTTGTTCTCAACATCGTTTCCGACGGTAACGGATGCGCCCTTCTCGGCTGTAACGGTGCCTTCAACGTCTTCACCGACAACAACTGTTGTGTTCTTGCCCGCTGCTTCAACGTTCCCGTCAACATCGTCACCGACATAGACTTCTGCGCCGCGATTTGCATTGACATTCTCTTTGACATCGTCACCGACATAGACTTCTGCGCCGCGATTTGCATTGACATCAATTTCGACATCGTGACCGATAACGACCGTTGCGCCGCGATCTGCATCGACATTACCCGCTTCGAAAGCGAAAGCAAACTCGTGAGGGCCCTCTGCCTCCACATCCGTTGTTTTCTCTGCGAAAGAGGGTACGGCAAGACATACGAGCATTGTCATTGCCATAAGGAATGCTAATACCTTTTTCATTTTTCTTCTCCTTTGAAAACAATTTTCCCGAATTGCACAATGTGACTCGGATATGTTATATAAGATACTCCTGACGGCAAAAAATGTCAAGCCATTTTTGTCACTTTTTTAAGCAAAAAGAAGTAAAAATCCGTGTAAATAAGCATAAAAAGAGCATAAAATCATATATATATATATATATTGGCGTGTCGGAGCTTTCGGTGCAGCTATATTGTATTAAGGCAACATCGCACGAAAGATAGTGCAGTGAAGCGAAGAATGTGAAAAATAACTTGCCTATCGAAAATGTTATCCCTTAAACAATGGCACAAAATAAGGTAATATTTGAACATCATATTGATTTTTCCCTTATTTTCTGTTACGATATAAGGGAAAGCGAGGTGTTTAAGAGCATGAGAGAATTTAATTACTCCGCAATCAAGGAACAAAAATGGGATTCGGATATTCTCGGTCTGATTGCTGCGATCTATAAAGAAGCCGGTAAACAGGAGCTGTACCTGAAACAGCAGCCGAAAGCGCTGGAAAAGCTGGTGGAAATTGCCAAAATTCGAAGTACCGAGGCATCCAATGCAATTGAAGGTATCGTTACGACAAGCACCCGCATCAAGCATCTTGTCGAGGAAAAAACCACACCCAGAAACCGGGATGAGCAGGAAATCGCCGGATATCGGGACGCATTAAATATCATTCATGAGAGCTTCGATGCGATCCCGATCACGCGCAATTATATCCTGCAGCTGCACAAGATCATGTACAGCCACATGAATAACCCGATGGCCGGGCAGACGAAGAACGTGCAGAACTATATCAGCGCAAGCTATCCGGACGGACATACGGAAATCCTGTTTACGCCGCCGGCACCCTACGAAATGCCGGAGGCATTGGACAGGATATGTGAGGAATACAACCGGGTCATCGGTAACTACGAAATCGAGCCGCTGATTGCCATATCGGTGTTCATCCATGATTTCCTCTGCATCCATCCGTTCAATGACGGCAATGGCCGAATGAGCCGTCTGCTCACGACCCTCCTTCTGTATCGCAGCGGATTTTTTGTTGGGAGGTATATTTCATTGGAGGCAAAGATCGCAAAAAGCAAAGACCTTTACTATGATGCCCTCGGCTCGTCCCGGCACGGCTGGCATGAAAGCAACGAGGACGCTGTGCCCTTCATTAAATATAATCTCGGTACCATTCTGGCGGCATATAAGGACTTTGAGGACCGCTTTTCCATTGTGGAAGAAAAGCTTCCGGCCATAGAAATGGTACGCAAGGCAACGCTTCAGAAAATCGGTCGCTTTACAAAGCAGGATATCCGTGAGCTGTGCCCGTCACTGAGTGTCAGCTCCATTGAGGGAGCGCTTCGCAAAATGGTAGCCGAGGGTGAAATCAAGCGGGAAGGCTCCGGAAAGGCCACCTGCTATTACCGTACGATAGGTGCATATCAGAACAAGTATACAGATATGAAGAAGCCCTCCTGATCATCATTTTCTGATGACCGGGAGGGTCTTTTTGTCTTCTTAATTCAGTTAGTCGTCTTCGCTATCGTCATTCTTCCAACCTGAAATGATGTGAATCTCTCCGGAGTCCATGTCCATCGCCATGTTGTCACCCATTCTCATCATCATATTCCCGTCAGAATCCATAGCCAGCTTAATTTTTCCACCGAGCAGGGTATCTTTTCAAATGCACGTTTAGAGTAATGAAATACTCGCATTTTAAAGACAAATTTATCAATTTGATAAGCACAGTTTGACCCGATTCTTGAAGCTTGTAAAGCAACGTGGTACAATTCCAACAACAGGGAAAAGATTAAAACAGGAAGGGTAATAAATCTATGATATACGATATTTCCCAGCCTTTATTTGAGTGCGAAGTGTTTCCGGGCGATCCAAAACCGGAATTGTGCTTCTGCCCTTTATTGCAATATATAAAGAAATCCGGTATCAGAAATTTCCATATATAAATGCTGTATTTCCTACGTAAGCCATCATAATCGTTATGCCAATCAATGTTAAAAACAGTGCCAGCGGAATTACCTTACTCAAATCAAAAATCAAATACTCGTGTTCCGGCTTACCCATGTTCTTATTTCTTCGACAGATAGCTGCAATAATCTCAGCAAGAGCAATTAATAATGCAAAAAACGCCCATGTGTACGGTTGTCTGATTCCAACACCGGTATAGAATATCTGTTTAATTACATTTACAGCGTTTGTGAGTGAGTCTGCTCTAAAGAATATCCAGCAGAAGTTTGCAAACAAGAATGTCAAAATACCCGAGCAAATCTTCCACACTGCTCCACCGGCATCTTTCCTGCCGAATTTCTTCACTTTCCAATTCACGAAAAGCTTATGTACGACAAGACCAAGACCGTTGATTCCACCCCAAACGATGAACGTCCAGTCAGCTCCATGCCAAAGGCCGCCAATTAACATCGTCAGGAACAGATTTACATATGTTCTGATTTTCCCTTTGCGGTTTCCGCCGAGCGGATAATACAGGTATTCCTGCAGCCAGGAAGAAAGGCTGATATGCCATCTTTTCCAGAACTCGGTGGGATTCAAGGACAGATAAGGAAGATTGAAATTCTTCTCGAAATCAAACCCCATCATCTTAGAAAAGCCGATAGCGATATCGGAATACCCGGAAAAGTCAAAGTATATCTGTAACGAATATGCTATCGTTGCCAGGAATACTGTTGCACCTGTAAATGCACATGGTGAACCAAACACATCATTTACAAAAATGTTCAGGTGGTCCGCTAATACCATTTTCTTGAAGAAACCGCAAACAACAATCTGAATACCTATTTTAAATCTGTCAAAGTCAATACACGGTTTATTTTTCAACTGTGACAGAAACTTGTCTGCTCTTACAATTGGACCGGAGGTCAGTTTTGGGAAGAAAGACATGTACAGAGCAACATTGATAAAGTCTTTCTCTGCTTCATATTTACCACGATAAACATCTATTATGTAGCTGAGTGCCGAGAAGGTATAGAACGATACTCCAAGCGGAACGATGATATTGACTGTTGTGTAAGTGCTTCCAAGTAATGCTGCAAACGAGCCAACAAAGAAATTAAAGTACTTGAATACTGCCAGCTGCGCAATGGAAATCACTACTCCGGCAGTAAAAACTACCTTATTGCTTTTTAGAAGTGCCGCAAAATATACTGCAGCAGTCAGTAACAAAATGCAGACTGCAAATCTCCAATCCGCAAATGCCATAAAAGCATAACTTGCCAATAAAAGGAATACCTTATAAACTGACTGATAGAAATCTTTTTTGCCAAATACCCACTTAACCAGCCAAAGCAATGCGTAAACAACTACAAAGAATACAACAAACCTAAAACTCGTAAAAGCCATCATTCTTCCTCCAATTCCTGCATTACTTCAGCAAGTTTTTCGGCAATCAAACGATGACCGTATTTATTAAGGTGCCCTGAACCAACTGCAGTATTGATAAAACCGTGAGCAAGCTGCCGTTCATTGGCATACAACCATTTGAACGAATCTGTCATATCAACAAAAACAATACCAAGCTCCTCACAAGTGGAGGCAAAGCGTTCGAAATACACTTCATCTGTCTTATAGGTTACTGTACCGTCGGGATTGAGTTGTTCATACGGCTGATAGAAGATTATCGGTATAATGCCATTTTCCTTCGCTGTGTCACTGACAATGGATAAAAACTTTTTTTGTGTTTCTGCGTATCCTTCCGGAAAGGGTGATAACTTCTCGATTGTATTGCCCCCCCTCGATACGCCAACGTTTATCCAGTTCGTCAATCCGTACAGCAACGGTTTTACACAAGGAATACGTTTAATATAGTTCATGATCCCATGTTCAAACATAACCGGACTTGCAGTTTCAGCTCCAGAGATTATTTCGTTCATTCTATCAATGCTTGTGTTAATAGAGTCATCATGTAAATCTATTATAACATACTTTGACGGTTGATACTCAGCAACGGCTTTCCTTATATTTTTTACACAACTATCAATATAGTTTCCGCTTATCCCTATATTGTAACAGTTATACTTTGTATTGGTGTCTAATAAATATGTTAAATTCTCGTTCTGAAAAACCTGCACTGCTTCAATATGCGAATCACCCATGATAAGAACATCTACCGAATTTTTAGTTTCCGCATTATTAAAGCCATTTTTATCAGTTATAAACCAGCTCAGTCCCTCCTTCATGTTTGAAACAAATTGAGCACCGTCCCACTTTGAAGCAGTTGCTCCTGTAAAATTTGTGATTTTTGGCCCGGAATTATTATACAACAAAGCAAACAAGGACAACAAAATACAGGCTATTAGAATTGATAGAATTATTTTTCCGATTTTTAAAAAGACATTTTCCATTTTTTCCACCCTATGATAGTATTTTACTTCTTGCTCGATCCATTAAGCACCTTTCAGAAGGAACAGAAAAGGGAGGCGGCAGCCGCCGTTTTCAGAGCTTTTCGGTGTCTCGGTCATAACGCCCGGTTGGGACTGTAAAAGTGGGTATTTTATGTTTCGTTCCTTCTTCCCGTGCATTTCCGTGTACACACCGTAAATATACGCAAAGTTATTATATCACTTTTTCCTGCAAATGTCGATTGATTTTTGCAGGCACAGCGGGAACGTGCAGTGTGTGCGTTTCGTTTGCTGAATATGTAGCTGCGCCTGAATCATGCAGTACACTTCCAGAATTTTGATCTCCATCCAGCATGAAAAAAGTGTTGAGACTCGAATAATTCAATGAATCTAACGTCCACAAAAAGCTCTCTTGCCGCTCATCAACTCTACCGATAATTCGGTCGAAACTATCTCGACAAGCAAAAACCGGCATTATATAACGTGTCTTTGATTGCTCCTGCTGCATAATTTCCCAGAATGACGGAAACTGTGCGCGTTCCTTGTTAAGTTCTCGCTTAATACAAAGGCGAAGATACCAGCGTAATAAGGCGCTGAAGGAACTGCGTGAACTCCTGAAAGACCTTATTTAATATCAATCGTCACTGGCTCCGGCTGTCAGCAATGGCAGCCGGATGATTTATGTTTTGAAAGTAATTGTATCAATTAGTGCATTATCGTTGACAAAGCCCAGGAATTAGTGTATCATGCTATTGGAGGTGGTCGATAAATGAATCCACATTACAACCAGAATTACACACAGGAAGAAATCGATGCGATCCTCGCAAAGATAAAGTCCTGTGTCGAAAAGAACAGATACACAGTCTCTTTGAATGAAAACCGTCAGGAAAACATAGACTTTATAAATGAATACAACATCCGCAGTGACAAGCAAAAGTCTATCTTGATGCAGATTGAAACAGAGGATTTTTGCCATTCTCTCCAAAACACAAAGCTTGGATATGAATACGAGGTTCTATATGTTTTTGTCCCGCAGGTGCAGCTCTTTAATGCGGATGGTGAGGAAGAAACGGTTGACGTATATACGAAATTTAACGTGATTGATCTTCCCTCCGGAAGCAGAGCTGTGGTCATCTCGTTCCATAAGAGGAACAAGCCTGTAGATTATCTGTTCCGATAAGTGCAGCGGAAAGGAGGCGCAATCTGATGATTGAGAACAAAGCATTTTGTGAGGAATGCAGAAACGATGTAGCTTTTGTTGAGACTGCCGTTTCGATGGTCGGCACCATTAAAGATAAGGCATATCACTATGTAGGAAAAGAAGCCCACTGCGCCGATTGCGGTGCAGAACTGTTTATCCCGGAATTTATTGATTATAACCTACGAGCACTATACGATGTGTTTCGCAAAGAGAACGGTATTATCTCCCTTGAGCAGATTCGGGAAATCCCTGAGAAATATGCAATCGGAAAACGTCCGCTTTCCCTGCTTCTGGGCTGGGGAGAACAAACCTTTACCAGATATGCTGATGGTGATACGCCAACGAAGCAATACTCTGATATTCTTTTGCGTATCTACAACGATCCGGCATTCTATTCTGAATTGCTGGAGGCAAACAAAGGAAATCTGAAATCCGAGCTTGCTTATGAAAAGAGCCGCAGAGCTGTTTCTGCGCTATTATCGTCCGGCACATCAGTAAGCAGTAAAATTGATGCTGTTATTCAATACCTGCTTGGCCAATGTGAGGACATCACTCCGCTGGCCCTTCAGAAAGCACTGTACTATATTCAGGGCTTTTACTATGCTTTCTATAAGACCTTCCTGTTTCCGGAGGATTGTGAAGCATGGGTTCATGGTCCTGTTTACAGAGACATTTATTTCAGATATAAGGATTATCGTTTTGATCCGATTGAAAAAACAGCTGACTTTAATGAATCCGTTTTTTCTTCCGGTGAAAAAGCAATCTATGACAGCGTGATCAATCATATCTGCTGCTACAGTGGGAAGGTGCTTGAACGCTTTACACATAACGAAGCTCCCTGGCTTGTCACACGAGGGACTCTTCCCATTACTGCCCCGTCCGACCGCATTATTGAAAAATCCCTTATTGGTGATTACTTCAGTAATGTGAAAGAAAAATACAATATGATTTGTCCCAACGATATAAAAAAGTACGCTCAGGATATGTTCCTTTGCAAATAACTGAGCTTCTGCTTTACTGAAACCACATACGAGCATCTGCTTCGGCGGATGCTATTTTTTTGCTCCGGCTGCCCATTATCGGGTGGTCGGAGCTTTTTTATATTATTTTCGATTCTTTTCGTTCAAACCGGTACCTCACCTCCATTGGGGATTGTAAGGAGACACACGATACTCGCTTCTTACAAAGGAGGTAGCCGAAATGAGACAGGCCGAATACACCGCAATCCGGACCGGCGTCGCAAATGAAGAGTTCGTTGAAGTTCTTACCGCGATCAGCGTCGTGTCCATGCGACTGGCAAGGAAGCTGACCGCTTGCCCCGTCAGGGTCGAGGAACGGGCGATTATTATAGTTTTACTGCGGAAGCGGAGCTTTCACAGTAAGATTAATGGAACCGTCAAATGTTAAGATCAGAATCTGTCGTTTACGATAGGTGCATATCAGAACAAGTATACAGATATGAAGAAGCCCTCCTGATCATCATTGACCGGGAGGGCTTGTTTGATTATCTTGAAAATGGAATAATCCGTTCAGACTACTCTGCTACCTTAATGAATACTTCACAGAACTTCTGTACACCGGATTCTCCCAATACATATATGTTAGGCAAATATGACATTCTCGCTCTGCTATACGCGATTTTCTCAATTCCTGCATCAAATGCTGTATGGTTTACCAAAGCAACATCACAGTGATTCTCTTTCACGGCTTTTATGAACTTTATGACCGATTGCTTTTGGATTTCTTTTCCCGCTGCGTCACCCCACGGCGCGGTTGCTCCACCGAAGAGACAGGCAGTATGCTCTTCTCCGTTATCCAAAACAGGGAAAACATAACTCATGCAGCCCGCTGTATGGCCCGGTGTAGCAATCACTTTGATATGCTTATCTCCGCAATCAATAGTATCACCGTCACTTATATAATGATCAATACTGAACGCTTTCCAGCAATCTGAACGGTCTTCTTCGTTTGAAGTTGAAAGTCTTAATTCATCGTCGGATCTTGAAAGAATAGTTTCCACGTCATGATTATCTTTAAGCCATTTACCACAGCCAACATGATCAATATGACCATGTGTCATAACAAATTTTGAAATAGGACAGTTTTCCCAACCTGCTTCTTTAATTGCTGTAAGGATTTGATTGTATACCCGTTCATCCGGCCAGATTCCATCTATCACCACAAGTCCCGCCGAAGTTTTCCAGACAAAACATGAGGTTTCTTTTTGTGCCACGATCAAAAGATCATCAAATATCTGTGCATGGGTAAACCATGTCATATCTTCCATTCGCTTTATGGTATCGAATGTGAGTTCCGGTTTTTCTCTCATATATGTATTACCTGCAAATTCCATTAGCTGCTTAAATAATAGTCCTGTAGTCTCAATTTAGGTGCGTGACATCAAGACTACGCACTCAACGTGCTCGGTAAACGGGAACATATCGACCGGCTGGATTTTTCTGACCAAGTAGCCGTTTTGGGTGAGGTATTCAAGATCACGTTTCTGCGTGTCGATATTGCAGGAGATATAGACTATTCTTTCGGGGGCGCATTTTGCCAGCGATGAAAGAAATTTTTCATCGCTGCCCGCTCGGGGCGGGTCCATAAACACGACGTCCGGCTTTATCCGCTCCCCCGCCATTCTTACCATATACTCCCCCGCGTCGCCGCAGGTAAACCAGCAGTTTTTTATACCGTTGAGGCGGGCGTTGCATATCGCGTCGCCGACCGCCTCCCTGTTTATCTCCACGCCGATCACCTGCTTTGCTTTAGCCGAGGCGGTCAGACCGATGGTGCCTATGCCGCAGTAAGCGTCAAGAACGGTCTCCTTCCCGCTCAGTCCCGCCATTTCGATCGCGGCGGAGTACAGCTTTTCGGTCTGCACGGGATTGATCTGATAGAATGAAGAAGGCGAGATGCGGAAACGGTATCCGCACAGCACATCCTCAATATAGCCGTCGCCAAAAAGGACCTTGCTTTTCGCTCCCAGCACCACGGGGCCGAAGCGGTCGTTGATATTCAATACGACCGTTGTGATCTCGGGATGCATTTCAAGCAGCTTTTTTACAAAGGGCTTTTGAAGCTTGAATATCGGACTGACCGCCACGATAACGACCATGACCTGACAGGTTGCAAAGCCGCGCCGTACAAGCACATGGCGCAGCCAGCCCGTGCCGTTTCTCTCGTCAAAGACCTGTATCTTAAAATCTCTGAGCATATTGCGGATATCAATGATAATTCTGTCCGCCGTCACATCGTCTATCATGCACTCGTCCACATTTACGATGCGGTGCGTGCCGGTCTTGTAAATGCCCGAAACGATACGGTGCTTTGCGTCCGGACCGAACGCGGCGTGGACCTTGTTCCTGTAACGGTAAGGATCATCCATGCCGATGATATCGTCTACATGGCAAAAATCGCCGAGTGTTGTTATGGCATACCCCTGTTTGCGGAAGAGCTGCTTTTCATAGCTCAGATTCCACAGGCTGCATCCGCCGCAGTCCTTACTGTGCGGGCAGACGGCGTTATTATCGGTAATCGACATCGTTTGCCTCCGAAAAAATTATATAAGGCAATACCGCATAATGCGGCAAGAGCAGATGGCGAGAGAAAATGGGTTCTGATGAAGGCATTTTTTTGCAGGAATACTTTGTGTATTTCAAGAAAAAATGACAAAATCAGGGCACATTTTATCCGTCAGCTGCCGCAGACGTATTGTGCGGTGTTGCCATAATATAACTATATCATATTTCGCACCTTTTGCAAACAAAAAAGCGGGACAGAAAATCTGTCCCGCTCATATTATCAGCATCCGCAGCCACAGCCGCAGGAGCCTTCTTCGCCTTCTTCACCGCCGTGACAGCCGGAGCAGCCGCCGCAGCCGCCCGAACAGCCTCCCGAACAGCCGCCCGCGTCCTCCATAATGGGGAGCTGACCTGTGATAAGAAGGTCGGCGGCGGTGTCCGCGTCACCTTCATAGCCGGTAACGGGCACAATGCCGTAGCCTAAGAGCATGGCCTTCGCCTCGGGACCCATGCGTCCGACCAATACCGCGTCGACCCGATTGTCACGCATGAGGTTTGCCATATCGGCATGACCGTGGAGTCCGGTGCACTCGATGAGCTTTTTTTCACACTTCGTCACATCCGCGCCCTCGTAGGTGTAGAGCGCGAACATCTCAGCGTGACCGAAATGCTCGCCGATGTTTCCGTTATCCCATGCAACAGCTATTTTCATTTTACTTCCTCCATGTGCTCTATCGCATCAGCCATCGAAGAAATGTACTCACCGCTGACGTTCTCGACCTCGCCCGCATCGACCATGGTCGTGATAACAGGGTCGATTGGGAGCTTTGCGGTGTGAGCAATACCGAACTGCTCCGCCGTCTCTTCGACCTTGCTCTCGCCGAAGATCGCGTGCTCTTTGCCGCAGTCGGGGCATTTATAGTAGGACATATTCTCAACTATTCCCAGCACCGGAATGTGCATCAGCTCCGCCATGTTTACGGCCTTGGCAACGATCATGCCCACCAGATCCTGCGGAGTCGTGACGATGATGATGCCGTCCACGGGGAGGGACTGAAAAACGGTCAGCGGCACATCGCCCGTTCCGGGAGGCATATCAACGAACATATAGTCGACATCCGTCCAGATAACATCCGTCCAGAACTGGGTCACGGCACCGGCGATGACGGGACCGCGCCAGACGACGGGCTGAGTATCGTCCTCAAGAATGAGGTTGACGGACATGACCTGTATGCCCGAATAAGTGACAGCCGGAAGGAGGAAGGTCTCGGTGCCTCTTGCCTTTTCGGTGATGCCGAAGGATTTGGGGATAGACGGTCCGGTAATGTCCGCGTCCAGAACGGCGCAGTTATAGCCTCTGCGCTGCATTTCGCTTGCCATAAGGCTCGTGACCAGAGATTTGCCGACGCCGCCCTTGCCGGAGACAACGGCAATGACCTTCTTAACGCTCGAACGCTCGTTCAGCTCTTTCAGAAAGCTCTCCGGCTTGCGGGAGGAGCAGTTTTCGGAGCAGGTGGAGCAGTTGTGTGTACATTCGCCCATAATCAATGCCTTTCTTAAAGAAAAATTTGTATGTGCTTATTATAGCCTTGTTTCCGTAAACCGTCAAGAGCGAGCGGAAAGCGGAAATAAGGAGCCTTTGCCGTGTATATTCGCAATCGGGCGGTTGATTATTTTACCATTTTACGTTATAATGCATTTTTACGAAGGAGGTGAGGTCTTTGACTCTGTTTTTTCAGTACGCCATGACGATCGCACGCTACGGCGTCGTGCTGCTGTCAGCGGCAATTATCATCCGCTCCATACGCTCCATGCTCTCCGAGCGCTATGAGCCCGAAACATGGGCATACATCAAGCGCGGCGGCACTCTTATACCTGTTACGCACTGGGAAAACATCATAGGCCGTTCTCCTTTTTCCGATATCAGGATAGACCACCGCTCCATGAGCCGTGTCCACGCCGTTCTCACGCGGAGTGACAACGGCGTATGGAGGATATACGACATTTTTTCCCGCGGCGGCGTCTGGGTCAACGACAGCAAGGTGGGCATCAACGGCACTTCTCTACGCAGCCGTGATGTGCTTTCCTTCGGAGGCAGCACCGTGCTTTTCTACGATATAAGCACCGAGCAGAAAAAGGAGCTGGAGGAGCGCCGCACAAAGGTCGGCGCCCGCGTCTCCCCCGCCGTCACGCTTCTTGAGCTGACACTGTTCGAGATTTGTCTGCTGATCGAGCAGATCATCTACGCGGACGACGAATATACCGCGCTTATCGCCGTTGCCTTTGCCGGGCTGATCGCGCTGCAGTGGATGTGCTACTATCTGATGTGTTTTATGGGGCGCAGCGGCTTCGAGGTCGAGACGCTGGCGTTTTATCTCAGCTCCCTCGGTCTGTCGGTCGCGGCCTCCTCCGTGCCGGAGGATATGCTCCAGCAGCTCATCTTCACCATCGTCGGGGTGGCTATGTTCCTCTTTGGCGGACTGTGGCTGAGAAAGCTTAAACGTACCTACGCCATGCGCATACCTGTCGGTATCCTCGCGCTGCTGCTTCTGGCAGTCAACGTCATATTCAGCGACGCCGTGCTCGGCGCGAAAAACTGGCTTTCCATCGGCGGATTTTCCTTCCAGCCCTCGGAATTTGTAAAAGTGCTGTACGTATACGTGGGCGCGTCCACTCTGGACCGTCTCTACCGCAGGCAGAACCTGTACAGCTTCATTTTCTTCTCCGCCTGCTGCGTCGTGGCGCTGGCTCTGATCGGTGACTTCGGGACCGCCCTCATATTTTTCGCAAGCTTTCTCGTTATCTCCTTTATGCGCTCCGGCTCAATTGCGACCGTGATGCTCGCCGTTACCGGTGCGGGTCTGGCGGGCGTTCTCGCGATCTCCGTCAAGCCGCATATCGCAAGCCGTTTTGCGATCTGGGGACACGTCTGGGAGGATATATACGACAAAGGCTATCAGCAGACCCGCGCCATGTCCGCCGCCGCCTCCGGAGGACTTTTCGGAAAAGGAGCGGGAAACGGCTGGCTGCATACGATCTTCGCCGCCAACACCGATATGGTCTTTGCGGAGGTCTGTGAGGAGCTGGGGCTGATGATCGGCTTGTGCATGGTGCTTGCCGTACTGACTCTGGCATTTTTCGCCGTCAGAAGCGCAAGGAGCGGGCGCAGCGCATTCTATTCCATAGCCGCCTGTGCCGCCATGAGCATGATGCTCGTGCAGATGGGGCTGAACGTTTTCGGCTCGCTGGATATTCTGCCTTTCACCGGCGTCACATTCCCGTTCGTATCTCGCGGCGGCTCCTCGCTTCTGAGCTGCTGGATGATGATGGGGTATATCAAGGCCGCCGATACGCGCCGCGGCTCAAGCTTTGCCGTGCGCGATATCAGGCGCATCGATGACCTGTACGGTGACGATGACGACGATTATTATGATGATGATGAAGATAACGGGGAGGAAAAGCATTGAAAAGAATAAGCAATCGCGCCGTCTCCGTATTGTTTCTTGCCTTTCTGGTGATCTGCGGCATGATCGTATATGTCATACGCTATGTGGATGACGGGGCAAAATGGGCTATGTACTTTTCCCGCATAAACTCCGGCTCCACCGGTGAGCTTACCGACAGGAACGGCATACGCCTTGCCTTTTTCAGCGGCAGCGAAAACTCATTTTCCGAGGACGATTTCACGCGCCGTGCAAACTACCACGTCACAGGTGACTACTGGGGCCGTACCGGCACGGGCGTTCTCTCGCGCTTTTCCGGCGAGCTTCAGGGCTTTGATCCGATAAGCGGCACAACGCAGGTCGAAAACAGCCGATTGAAGCTCAATATCGATTCCCGCCTCAACAATATCATTTATAAGCAGCTTTTCCAGCTCACAAAAAACGGCGAAGACCGGTACTCGCTGGACGAAAACGGCAATGACGTCATCATAAGAGCCGAGAGATACAACGCAGCCGTCCTTGTCTGCAATTACCGGACAGGCGAGCTTCTCGGCATGGTCTCCATGCCGACGGTCGACCCGCTGGACGCCGACACCGTGCCGCAGGAGGGTGCGTATATAAACCGCTGTCTCTCCGCCGCCTTTGTTCCGGGCTCGGTCTTCAAGCTCGTCACCGCCATCGCCGCCATCGAAAACCTGCCCGATCTCGACAGCCGCAGCTATTACTGTGAAAAGACCTACGATATCGCCGGCGTCCCGATCGTCTGCTCGGGAGTCCACTATACGCAGAACTTTGCGCAGGCACTCGCAAACTCCTGCAATGTCGCTTTCTCGCAGATCGCTGTCTCTCTGGGTCAGGATACGATGGTAAAATACGTAAAGGAGCTCGGGCTTCTTGACCGGCATGAGCTTGACGGCATTCCAACGGCAAAGGGCAGCTATCCGACCGAATTTGTAGGTGATCCAGAGCTCGGCTGGTCGGGTATCGGACAGTCGACCGACCTTGTCTGCCCCTATTCCCTGCTCCGCATCGTCTCCGCTATCGCAAACGACGGCGTTATCGTTGAGCCGAAGCTCATCATGGACGGCAAAAAAGCCGAGTCCTCAAGACTTTTAGAGCGCACGACCGCCGAAAAGATGAAGGAGCTCATGGCCTTCAACGTAAGCTATCACTACGGCGGTGACGCCACCTTCCCCGGCCTCAATATCTGCGCCAAGACCGGCACCGCCGAGACCGGCTACGGCACGACACACTCATGGTTTGCCGGCTTTCTCAACGACGATGCGCACCCTTACGCCTTCGTGACCTTTGTTGAGGACGGCGGCGACGGTCTGGGCACTGCCGGTGTGCTCACGAACCGTATTTTACAGTATTACTTAAAAGAACTTTCGGAGTAATTTTTATGATAGATATAGCGGTAAATTCCCTTGTCAAATCCTTTGAGGTGGGTCAGAACGTGCTTGACGGTCTGAGCTTCACCGTGTATTCCGGTGAGCGCGTCGGCATACTCGGTCACAACGGCTGCGGCAAAACAACACTTTTCCGTATCCTCACCGGGGAGATCGACTATGACGAAGGAGAGATCACGACAGCCGCCGGAAAGCGCATCGGGCTTATCTCGCAGATCCCCGTCTACCCGGACGGCTGGACGACCGAGGATGTTTTGAAGGACGCCCACCGGCATCTGTACGCTCTCAGCAAAAAGCTCGACGCGCTTGCGGAGAAAATGGCAGACGGCACGGATGACATGACACTGAGGGAATACGACAGACTTTCCGAGGATTTCCGCAGACTCGGCGGCTATGACATGGACACTGAGCGCAATAAGGTCGCCAACGGTCTCGACATCGATGAAAGTATGCGCCGCCGTCCCTTCGCGCTCCTCTCCGGCGGAGAAAAGACCCGTGTCAACCTCGCCCGCCTCATTTTGGAGGATACCGACATTTTTCTGCTTGACGAGCCGACGAACCATCTCGATCTCCACGCCACCGAGTGGCTTGAGGACTATCTTCTGCACTTCAAGGGCACCGTGCTCGCCATCAGCCACGACCGATGGTTTCTTGACAAGGTCATTCAGCGTTCAATTGAGATCAGCGACGGGAAGGCGGAGTTCTACGCGGGCGCTTACAGCTATTACGCGGAGGAACGTCAGCGCCGCTTTGAAGAAAAGCTTAAAAAGTATGAGAAGGATCAGGCAAAGATCGACCAGCTCAAGCGTGCCGCCGAGCAGATGCACCTGTGGGCGTTCATGGGCAACGACAAGCTCCACAAGCGTGCTTTCTCCATGGAAAAGCGCATAGAAAAGCTTTCTCACACCGAAAAGCCCACCGCAGATAAAAAGCTCAGTGTCAGGTTCAGACAGAGAGAATTTGTCGGGGACGAGGCTCTTGTAATTGACGGTGTTGCCAAGGGCTTTGAGGGAAAAACGCTCTTTTCCGGTCTCGAAATGACCGTCACGGGCGGAGAACGCATCGCGCTCATCGGCGACAACGGCACCGGCAAGACCACTCTTGTCAAACTGATCATGAGCGAGGAAACGCCCGACGCCGGCTATCTCTGTAAAGGTCCCACGGTTCGCTGCGCGTATCTTCCTCAGATCGTCACCTTCTCCGAGGACAGCCGCAGTGCGCTCGATACGATGCTCTACGACGGGAAATGTCAGCCGCAGGAGGCCCGCGACCGTCTCGCCGCCTTCGGTTTTCGCGGGGAAGATGTGCTCACTCCCGTCGGCTCTCTCTCCGGCGGTGAGAGAAGCAGGCTAAAGCTTTGTATGCTCATGGGCAGCGATATCAACTTCCTTATCCTTGACGAGCCGACGAACCATCTGGATATCGCCAGCCGCGAATGGATGGAGGACGCACTGAGTCAATACGAACAGACGCTGCTGTTTGTCTCCCACGACAGATATTTTATCGAAAAATTCGCAACGAGGATATGGGCGCTCAGCGACGGAAAGATAACCGACTACCGCGGCAGCTATAAGGAATATCTCCAATGGAAGGAGCGGCAGCAGGTCTTTGCGCACACCGAAAAGAATACCGCAAAAAAAGCGCCCGAAAAGAGAGTACGCCCCGCAAATAACGACAGAGCCGTCGCAAAGCTTGAAAAGGATATAGCAAAATTGGAGGAAAGATCCGCCGCACTGGACAGACTCTCCGAGGAAAACTCGACAGATTACCAGAAGCTCATGGAGATACAGGAGCAGAAGGACGCTCTTGAATTACAGCTTCTTGAGCTTTACGAAAAATGGGAGGAGCTGAATTCTTGAACGGCTTTCAAATGAGTGCGTGGCTCCTTTCGTCGATCCTTCTTTTTCTCGGCGCCGTCTTTTTTAATTTCTGTCTGCGCGGCTACGGCTATATCTCGGCGATGCTGCTGTTTTTCATGCTGCTTGTACTGCTGCATCATTTTCTGCCCGGCAATGTATGGCGCGTTATCCTCGTTGTCGTGCTCTGCGGCTTCATGTACTTTTGTGCCGTGGAGATCCCGATCGTGAAACACAGCCGCGGCGACAGGGACTGCGAGAGAAAGTATCTGATCGTTCTCGGCGCGGCGGTACACGGTGACTCACCTTCCCTCGCGCTTGAGCACAGACTGGAAGGCGCTTTTGACTACCTCACAGCGCATCCCGACACGATCGCGATCGTCACCGGCGGCAGGGGAAAAGGCGAAAACATCAGCGAGGCAGAGTGTATGTACTCATACCTCATTGACAACGGCATATCCCCCGAGAGGATCATCACGGAGGACAGAGCCGTCTCAACGGTAGAAAACCTGAAATTTTCGTTTGATATAATCCGTTCACTCGGTGACGAACCTAACGGGAACGTGTGCATCGTTTCAAGCGCGTATCACCTTTTCCGCGCCAAATGTCTCGCCGAAAGGCTCGGAGTAAACCTCGCCGCCGTCCCGGGCAATAACGGCTACCCCGTGTATATGCTCAACTGCTATATCCGCGAGGCCTTCGGTATAACGCACATGATGGTTTTCGGCTGGTAAACTAAATTTATGTAAACCAAATTAAGTAACTTACATTACGTAAATAATTTTACGTTATGTAAGTTATGTTTATTTTTTTATGTATATCTGTCTTTCCGCTTTCCGCTTTCTCCTTTCCGCTCTCCGTTTTGCTCTCTTGCAATTCGTTTTGCTTTCGATTATAATTGTGCAAAACGATTTTAAGAGGTATGCAAAATGCCGGATAATGTTGAGATATTCTTTCAGAGATATGAAAACGAGCCGGAGCTTCGCGCAAAAGTAAAGACTGCGCTGGACTGCTATCCCGGAAGCCTTGAAATACGCGAGTCGGTCGTGAAAAATGTGCTGCTGCCCATTGCCGAGGCCGAGGGTCTTGCCTTTACCGTATCGGAAGTGCGGAAGTATGAGACGCGCAAAAAAATGGCAAAGGCGACAATGGACAACGATGAATGGCTTGCGTTGGAGGATGACGGCGGAGAAGATTTCTGGCTTCTTGATCACGGCTGGAGCGACGACGAGGCAAAATTTTGCGGAGATAAGTGATGAAACGTATCGAGTGGGTCGACTTAGCCAAATACTTCTGTGCCATGGCTATCATTATAGAGCACGTAAGCTCCGCTCCGGCAGAGCTTACGGTGCTGTTTGCCACATGGATGCTCGAGGGCTTCTTCTTTCTGGCGGGCTATGTGCACAAAAGCGGTCAGAGCTTCAGGACATTCATGCTCAAAAAAGTCAGATGCCTCCTTGTGCCGTGGCTCGTTTTTTCGGTGCTGGATATTACGCTGTCGCATATAGTATCCTTCCGCGAGCACGGGAGCTTCTTAAATGAACTCCTTTGGAATTTTGCGCAGATACGCGGCGTTAAGGCGCAGCTCTGGTTCCTGCCGGCGCTGTTCATGACCTTCATTCCGTTTTATTTCTTTGTCGAGCAATACGAAAAGCATACCGGCAAAGACGGGAAAAAGCGCACGGTGCTGTTTCTGCTGATCGCTCTCGGGCTTTTCGGACTGATGGTCGTATATAATCATGTTATGGCTCCTCACCCCTTCTCCTGGGGCAGCACGGCTCTGCCGTGGTATCTTGATTATGTCTTTATGGCGATGCTCCCGATGGTGCTGGGCTACTTTATGCGGCATACCTGTGAGGCCGTGTTCGATAAGCTCAATACCCGCACAAACCGGCTTATCGCTCTAGCTCTGTTTCTGTGCGCCGTATACTATCCTTACCTCACCGATCTTCGTCTGCCGGACTGGGCGCAGGAGATACAGTACCGCTTTATAAACCCCTATCTGGGGATCACCGTCCTCATTGCCTTTTGCAAGGTGATGAAGCCGAACCGGTATATGATCTATCTCGGTCGGAATACGCTTTTGTGCTTTGCCTTCCACGGCAAGCTGCTTGCGTTTGCCGAGGGAGTGCTCAAACGTATTATACCTGAAGTTTACACCCTTTTAGCTTCAAGCACTCCCCTTTCGTTTGTTTATTCCGTCGCACTTGCACTGGCTGTCTCGCTTGTCGTGATCATCCCGATATATATCGTGAACCGATATTTTCCGTTTCTTATCGGCAAACCGCGAAGATAATGATAAAGGCGGTTCGCCATAAGGATTTACAGGTTTTGATCCGCCCTTTTCCGCCCATACTGCATAAAAAATTCCGGAAATACGACAGTATTCCCGGAATTTTATTATATTGTCTGGACGAAAAATGCCTGGCTCAAAACTGCTTCGCACCTGAAAAGCAGGATGTTTTTGGCAGGACAAGGTTCCTCGTCGCAGGAATACTTTTTGTATTTCAAGGCGATTTAACGCAGTACTGCCGAAAAAAGACGCTTTTCAGGCTGCAAATCCCTATGGTGAACCGCCTAATGGCGGTAAGTTAACGTTTTCATCTGTAGGGCGGGGGCTTGCTCCCGCCGGAAAGTCGGAGTTTCCGTGCGGTTACGGCGGGAGCGAGCCCCCGCCCTACAGATACGCTTTTCTTAAATTACCGACATTGAGAACCGTCCCCATTGTCACCAATTATATATTCAGTTCAGCCTTTAAAGCCTTTTGCAGTACGGCGGATACATTTATTCCCGCCTTGTCTGCCTTGTAGTTCAGCCAGTAAGGAAGCGATACATTCCGCCTCACCGCCCGTCTGTCGTTTGCCTTGCGGTACTCGGTGAAATCCGTATCCACAAGAGACACGGTTCCCTCCGGATGCTCCGCCGCGACCTGCCGCACCGGTGAAGCTGCGGGCAGTCTTCTTCCGCTGTCCTCGTAGCAAAGTCCGGTCATGCAGATAGCGTCCCTTGCCATGAATATCGCGTCGGCGAAATCCTTCCCCTCTGTGTTGATGTCGAAATCGGGAACGTAGACGAGAACGCAGTCCCGCTCCTGAGTTAAAACTATCGGATATGCCTCTTTCATGTGCTCCTCCTGTTTCCGGCGGGGGATTATTTCAGCCCGCGCCTTTTGATGATTGCCTTTGCCAGATTTTCCGTGACCTCTCTGTGTCTGGGTATCGGCTCAAAGTCCCTGCCGTTAGTATAAATGTCGTGGTTGCCGCCGTCTCTTGCAAGATACCAGCCGTTTCGTTTCAGAAGGTCAACTAAGTCTTTCCGTTTCATTTTCTGCCCTCCCGATGATTATTATACACATTTTTTGTGTATTGTCAATGATCATTAATGTGTGTCAATCAGAACCGTCCCCAATGCCAGTAAGATAAGAAAATTGCGTCCGTAGGGCGCTGGCTGTCTCCCGCCGTAACGCTACGGAAGCCCTGACTTTTCGGCGGGAGCAAGCCCCCGCCCTACAGATGGAGTCAACGGGGACGGTTCTTTTTGACTCGTTTGTCAGCAAACAGCCAATATAGATGAGTCATTAAGAACCGTCCCCGTTGTCACACATTTTGCCGTTTTATACAAAAAGGATGGCAGAAAATGAGCATTATACACAATAATCGTCCGATGGTAATCGTACATATTTACTTTATTCGGATTTGGCGTTATAATTGCTTCATATCTGGTCGTAATCGACTAATTTTTAATCGGAGGAAACAAAATGAAGAAAGTTCTTTCCATGCTCCTTGCTCTCGTTATGGTTTTCGCCCTGTGCGTGACCGCATCCGCAGACAAGGCACCCGAAGAGTACACCGGCAATCTGGTAATCTACTCTCCCCACGATGCTGATCCTCTCGCAGCAGGCGTAGCTCTGTTCGAGAAGACCTACCCCAACGTCAAGGTCGAGGTCATTGCAGCCGGTACCGGCGAGCTGTGCCAGAGACTGGCAGCAGAAGCCGAAAATCCCCAGGGCGACGTTCTGTGGGGCGGCGGCGCAGACACTCTCGCTGCTTACACCGAGTACTTTGCACCCTACCAGTGCGCAAATGACGACGTCATCGGCGACGCATACAAGGATGCGGACGATATGTGGATAGGCGAATCCCCCCTGCCCATGGTCTTCATCTACAACAAGACCCTCATTGACGAGGCTGATGTCCCCACCACCTGGGAAGGTCTGTGCGACGAGAGCCTGAAGGGTCAGATCGCATACTGCTCTCCCTCCAAGTCCGGCTCCGCTTACACTCAGCTTTGCACCATGCTGTTCTCTCAGCCCACTATTGAAGAAGGCTGGGCACTTGTTGAGAAGTTCATCGCCAACCTCGACGGCAAGCTGCAGGATTCCTCCGGCAACTGCCACAAGCTCGTTGCTGCCGGTGAGTACGCTCTGGGCGTGACCATCGAGAAGTCCGCAGTTCTCTACAATGACAATCCCGACATCGGCTACGTCTACCCCGAAGCAAACTCCGCAGTTCCCGACGGTGTTGCTCTGATCAAGGGTTGCCCCAACGAGGAGAACGCCAAGCTGTTCATCGACTTCGTGACCGGTCTTGACTGCCAGAAGGATCAGAACGTCAACTGGAAGCGTCGTCCCGTCCGCGCTGACCTTGAGCCCGAAGGACTCTGCGCACTCGATCAGTGCAACGTCGGCAACTATGACTTCCTGTATGCCGCCACCAACAGAGACGACATTAAGGAGCAGTTCAACGATCTGTCCGTCGGCTGATATTTGATCCCTGAACATCATGCGGGGAGGCTGCCTTTCCGGCACCTCCCCGTTTCGATGTATTATTCATCTCATTCCGTAGGGCGCTGGCTGTCTCCCGCCGAATGGTTGGTCAATCGCGGAAGCTGCGGCGGGAGCAAGCCCCCGCCCTACAGTCAGGTTTTTTACGGCATTACATCAAAGGGAGTCGAGAATTCAGCCATGAGAAATTGGGAATACGCGTATTCTCCGTTTCTGATTTCTGAATTATATATGTGTTTTTGGGAGGAAGAAAATGAGCAATCAGGTAGTTATAAACAACGCCGTGAAGCGTTACGGCGATTTCGTCGCCCTCAAGGGCGTGTCTTTAGACATTAAGGAGGGCGAGTTTTTTACGCTTTTAGGACCCTCCGGCTGCGGCAAGACGACCCTTCTGCGCATGATAGCGGGCTTCAACAGCATTGAAGGCGGCGATTTCTATTTCGGTGACAAGCGCATAAACGACGTCCCCGCCCATAAGCGCGACATCGGTATGGTTTTCCAGAACTACGCCATATTCCCGCACCTCAATGTTTTTGACAATGTCGCCTACGGTCTGAAAGCCAGAAAGGTTCCCTCAAAGGACATTAAGCCGCGTGTTGAGGAGGCTTTGAAGCTCGTCCAGATAGACCACCTTGCCAACCGCAAGCCCAGTGAGCTCTCCGGCGGTCAGCAGCAGCGCGTCGCCCTCGCCCGTGCATTTGTTATTGAGCCGAGTGTTCTGCTGATGGACGAGCCTCTTTCAAACCTTGACGCAAAGCTCCGTGTTCAGATGCGCTCGGTCATCAAAAAGCTCCAGCGCAGATTGGGCATAACCACCATCTACGTAACCCACGATCAGGAGGAGGCACTCGCCATATCCGACCGTATCGCCGTTATGAAGGACGGCGTTATCATGCAGATCGGCACTCCCAATGAGATATACGCCAAGCCGCAGAACCCCTTTGTCGCGGGCTTCATCGGCGTTTCCAACTTCATCGACTGCGATATCGAAGCCCCCGACGGCGGCGAGGCCGATGTGAAGATAAAGAACGAGCTTGATATAAAGGTTCAGGTAAGAAAGCCCTACACCGGCAAGGGCAGAATATCCGCCCGCCCCGAGCAGCTTTTCTTCTCCGATAAGGGTATGCCCGGTACTGTTTTGTTCTCCACCTTCCTCGGCGACTTTGTGGAATATGAGGTAGAGCTTGACGACGGCCAGAACCTTATCGTAAACGAGTACACTAAGGACTGCTCCGATGTCCATCCCGACGGCGAGAAGATTCATCTGAGCTTTGACCCCAAGCGCATCAGCCTCTACGCCGCGGATACGGAGGAGGTGCTTAGTCTGTGAGACTCAATGACAGGAAATTCAAGCCGGATTTCTGGTTCTTTACGAAGATCGCTGTCATAGTTATCATGTGCCTGTTCATCGTCTACCCCTTCTATACCATCCTCACAAAGAGCCTTTTTTCAAAGAAGGTAGCCGGAATTACACTGTATAACTTCAAGCGTTTCTTCTCAAAGAAGTATTATTACCAGACGCTTATCCGCTCCATGGTCGTCTGCTTTGCGACCGTTTTTACAACCACCCTTGTCGGTGTGCCTATTGCGTACCTCATGACGCGCTATAATATCCCGGGCAAGAAAATTCTGCATATTTTCATCATTATGAGCCTTATGAGCCCTCCGTTCATCGGGGCGTACTCATGGATAATCCTTCTGGGCCGTGCCGGTCTGCTTGCAAAGCTGTTTGCAAAAATCGGTCTTGTCGCGCCGACGATATACGGACGCGGCGGCATAATCTTCGTCTTTACCCTGCACCTGTTCCCGTACATATATCTGTACACCTCGGGCGCGATGAACAGCATTGACTCCTCCCTTGAGGAAGCGGGCGAAAACCTCGGCATGAGCAAATTAAGACGTATCTGGACTATTACTCTGCCCGTTATTCTCCCCTCCATCATGGCGGGTATGATAATGGTATTCATGACCTGCCTTGCGGACTTCGGTACGCCGATGCTGCTGGGCGAGGGCTATACCGTTCTGCCGGTGCTCGTCTACAACGAGTATATGTCCGAAAGCGCGACCGACCCGTATATGGCGTCCACGCTCTCGGTAATCATAGTTATCTGCTCACTGCTGATGCTGACGTTCCAGAAGACCGTCGTTGACAAGCGCAACTATATGATGAGCTCGCTTCGTCCCCCGCAGGAGACAGAGCTTCACGGCTGGAAGCGTTTCTTTGCCTCCGCGCCGATATACATCGTTGTCGCTCTCGCGTTCCTGCCCCAGATAGTTGTCGTGTGCCAATCCTTTGTTGAGAGAAGCTTTTCCGGCATGGTTCAGGGCATCAATCTCAACAACTACCGCGCCATCCTCTCGCGCCTCGGAAGAAATATCCGCAATACCTACGTATTCTCTCTTATCGCCATTGTTTTCATCATCATTGTGGGTATACTTGTATCATATATCCTTGTGCGCAAAAAGGGCAAGGTCGCCTCTCTTATCGACACGCTCATCATGTTCCCCTACGTTATCCCGGGTTCCGTTCTCGGTATCGGTCTTATAGTTGCCTTCAACCGCAAGCCCGTTATACTTGTCGGTACAGCCTCCATTATGATAATCTCCTATATTATCAGAAAGCTGCCGTATACGGTCCGTTCGGGCAGTGCCTTTTTGTATCAGATGGACCCCTTCATTGAGGAAGCGTCCATCAACCTCGGCGTATCGCCCATGAAGACCTTCTTCACGGTCACGGCGAGAATGATGCTCCCGGGCGTTATGTCGGGCGCGGTGTTGAGCTGGATAACCTGCATAAACGAGCTTTCAAGCTCCATCATGCTATACTCCGGCAAGACCTCGACCATCGCGGTCGCCATATATCAGGAGGTCGTGCGTATGAGCGACGGTACCGCCGCCGCCCTCGCAACCATTCTAACCGTCACGACGATAATTTCGCTCGTTATCGTATTCCGAGCCACTAAAGGCAAGGTAAAAATAGTTTAAAAAGT
>JAUNND010000006.1 GCA_030531595.1 Eubacteriales bacterium
GCTTCACCCACGGTATCGGCTGGTGCGCACCTCAGCAGGGCGCCTGCAAGCTGACTCTCAATGTCAAGAACGGCATCATCGAGGAAGCTCTTGTTGAGACTCTCGGCTGCTCCGGCATGACCCACTCCGCGGCAATGGCGTCCGAGATCCTCATCGGCAAGACCATTCTTGAGGCTCTGAACACCGACCTCGTCTGCGACGCTATCAACACCGCAATGCGCGAGCTGTTCCTGCAGATCGTCTACGGCCGTTCTCAGTCCGCTTTCTCCGAAGACGGTCTGGCAGTCGGCGCGTCTCTTGAAGACCTCGGCAAGGGTCTGCGCTCCCAGGTTGGCACGATGTTTGCCACCAAGGAAAAGGGACCCCGCTATTTAGAGCTCACCGAGGGCTACGTTACCCGCATCGCTCTCAATAAAGACGATGAGATCATCGGCTACGAGTTTGTCAGCATCGGCAAGATGATGGACTTCATCAAGAAGGGCATCGACGCCAATGAGGCACTCAACAAGGCAAAGGGTCATTACGGTCAGTGGGATGCCGCTGCAAAGTACATTGACCCCCGTCAGGAATAAGAAAAGGAGGACACATAAATGGCACTTTTTGAAAATTACGACAGAAGAATCGACAAGATCAACGGTGTCCTCGCACAGTACGGTCTGAGCTCCGTTGAGGAATGCAGAGAGCTCTGCAAGGCAAAGGGCTTTGACCCCTATGAGATAGCAGCCGGCATTCAGCCCATCTGCTTTGAAAACGTCCGCTGGGCATACTGCGTCGGTGCGGCTATCGCCATCAAGTCCGGCGTCAAGACTGCTGCCGAGGCCGCAAAGTGCATCGGTGTAGGTCTCCAGAGCTTCTGCCTTGACGGCTCCGTCGCCGAGGACCGCAAGGTCGGTCTCGGTCACGGCAACCTCGGCGCAATGCTTCTGAGCGATGATACCCAGTGCTTCGCCTTCCTCGCAGGTCACGAGTCCTTCGCCGCCGCAGAGGGCGCTATCGGTATCGTCAAGAACGCAAACAAGGCAAGAAAGAACCCCCTGCGCGTTATCCTCAACGGTCTCGGCAAGGACGCCGCTCAGATCATTTCCCGTATCAACGGCTTTACCTATGTCCAGACCCAGTTTGACTACTTCTCCGGCGAGCTGAAGGTCGTCCGCGAAATCGCCTACTCCGACGGCGAGCGCAAGAACGTCCGCTGCTACGGCTGTGACGATGTCCGCGAGGGCGTTGCCATCATGCACTTTGAGGGCGTCGACGTCTCCATCACCGGCAACTCCACCAACCCCACCCGCTTCCAGCATCCCGTTGCAGGCACCTACAAGAAGGAATGTATCGAGCAGGGCAAGAAGTACTTCTCCGTCGCGTCCGGCGGCGGCACGGGTCGTACCCTCCACCCCGACAACATGGCTGCAGGCCCCGCTTCCTACGGCATGACCGATACGATGGGCCGTATGCACAGTGACGCTCAGTTTGCCGGCTCCTCCTCCGTCCCCGCACACGTTGAGATGATGGGCTTCCTCGGCATGGGCAACAACCCCATGGTCGGCGCGACCGTCGCTGTCGCTGTCGCAACCGCAGAGGCAATGAAGTAAGTTTTATTAATTCCCCGGAGCTTCCGGGGAATTTTTTTATGCAGTTATTTAAATATGAACAATTCATTCACATTTTTTTAACCAATCTTCATACATCGGGTTTATAATACAGATAATAAATCTGCGGGAGGTATATTCATGAACAAAAGAGCTCTTATAGTGGAAGACGACGGAAATATTGCGGAACTGCTGCGGCTTTACCTCGGAAAAGACGGTTTTGAAGTGATGATCTCTCCCGATGGCGGAAAGGCCAAGGCGATGTTCGATCTTTTTCAGCCCGATGTCGTGCTGCTTGATATCATGCTGCCCGTAAAGGACGGCTGGCAGGTATGCAGAGAGATCCGGGAAAAGTCTTCTGTTCCCATCATCATGCTGACCGCAAAGGGAGAGACGAACGACAAGGTCAACGGACTTGAGATGGGTGCGGACGACTATGTCACAAAGCCTTTTGAGGTCAAGGAGCTTATGGCGCGTATCCATGCGGTCATGCGCCGTACCGACGCCGATGCGCCTGTTGAAAAATGCCTCAGCTTTGATAAACTGACAATCAATCTCGATTCCTACGAGCTCGTTGTTGACGGCAAAAAGGTCGACGCCCCACCGAAGGAGATGGAGCTTCTGTATCATCTTGCCGCTTCCCCCAACAGAGTTTTCACACGAAACCAGCTTTTGGACGAAGTCTGGGGGTTTGACTATTTCGGGGATTCCCGCACTGTTGATGTGCATATAAAACGTCTCAGAGAAAAGCTCGAAAATGTTTCCGCAAAATGGAACCTGAAAACCGTCTGGGGCGTTGGTTATAAATTTGAAGTGGTTGAGTGAGCCATAAATGAAAAGCATTTATCTCAGAAACTTTTTTGCAACAGCCGTGATGGTTCTGGTCTGCTTTCTGATACTGGCGTTTTCATTCGTCAGTATAGGAAGAAACTATGTCATCAGTGAGTATCGGGAGGATATGGTCAACGGCGCCCGAGAAGTATCACGTATGGCCTCTGCGATCGTTCGCCATGAGGCACTTGACAGCATGACGCTGGGTATGTCTCTTAGTACGGTCTCAAATTCAACAGGCAACCAGGTCTTTGTGACCGACGTTGACGGGCGCGTTGTCAACTGTTCCGACAGAGCACCGGTATGCAGACATCTGGGGATCGTTATTTCCGGAGAGATACTCGCGCAGATAAAGGACGGCGGGGAATTCAATCAGATCACGGACCTGTCCGGTATGTATGAAAGCAAACGCTATGTTGTGGCGATGCCTATCTATGCGGACAAAAGCATCCTCGCCGGATATGTGTTTGTTACAAATATCCTTGACAATATGCTCGGCGCATGGTCGACTTTTCTGAGCATCGGACTTTTTGTCACCATTGCCGTTTTTGCCGCCGCGCTTATCATTTCGTTGATCTATTCAAAGAGCATGGCACGTCCTTTGGACGAAATGGCTTCTGCCTCGCGGAAATTTGCGAGGGGTGATTTTTCGGTCAGAGTAAAACAGGAGGACGATACGACCTACGAGATGGGGGCGCTGATCGAATCCTTCAACAAAATGGCAGATTCGCTCGAACAGGCAGAAGAGAGAAGGAGCGAATTTATTGCCAACATATCCCATGAGCTGCGGACGCCCATGACAACGATCGCGGGATTTGCCGACGGCATACTTGACGGCACAATAAGCCGTGATGAACAGGACAAATATCTTGTTTCGATCAGAGATGAGACCAGGAGACTTTCAAGGCTCGTGCGTGAGATGCTGGATGTTTCCCAGACAAGAGCAAGAGCCGCCGACCCGGAAAAACGTATAGCCTTTGATCTGACAGAGCTTGTCCTCCAGACTATGCTCAGTTTTGAAAGCCGTGCGACATCAAAAGAGCTTGATGTTGATCCGCAGCTGCCGGACAATCATATTATGGTCGTGGCTGACAAGGATGCCATAACACAGGTGATCTACAATCTGCTTGACAATGCGGTTAAATTTGCACATAACGGTACATGTATAACCGTGCGTCTGTATAAAGATAATGATAAGGCATATATTTCGATCAAGGATGAGGGTGAAACGATCCCGCCTGACGATCTGCCGTTTATTTTTGACAGATTTCATAAGTCGGACCGTTCGCGCAGCCTTGACAAAACAGGCGTTGGACTCGGATTATATCTTGTAAAGACGATTATTAACAGCCATGATGAAGATATTGCCGTTAAGAGTGAGAACGGAATAACGGAATTCGTGTTTACTCTGGCTCTGGCAAAATGATATTGCTTTTTAGGGGGATATCTGATGGAGAATAATGAATATCAGTGGTATATATACGCGCAGGAAGAAGAGCAAAGATCGGATGACAGAAAAACAAAACGCCGTCTCCGTATCTGGCGTACGATCGGTATTATTGCCATCGTCCTTGCGCTTATAGCCGGAACCTCTGCTGCATTCGGAAGAATATCCGAAAAGGACGAACCCGAACATGACTTTGACAGTGATTTTTTCATGACAGATGACGGAGATGATTCCGGTTTTACCGTTCCCTGGGGAAGCGGAGACGATCCTTTCGCATATCAGGATGAAATGCCGGATTCCTTCAAGGATTTTTTCAAAGAGTACTTTGTGGAGGACGACAGCACGAAGCTCACCTCGGATATTAATATCCCGCAAGAGGCAGCTCCGGGAGATTTCGAGGTCGTTTTGACCGCTCCGCATTCAGATATTTTAGATCTTGTCGAGCTGTATGAAAAATGCGCTCCTTCAGTCGTGGCAATATACGGAACCGTCGACGGGGAGGTCGGATTTTACTACGGAACAGGGATCGTTCTTACAGAAGACGGGCTGATCCTTACAAACACCCATGTTATCGAAGGCTGCGACGCCGCGACCGTAAAGCTCTCCGATGATTCCGAATTTGAAGCAACGCTCGTCGGTGCTGATGCGATAAGCGATCTTGCTGTTTTGAAGATAGATGCGGACGGACTCACTCCCGCCGAATTCGGTATAAGCGATGATCTGCGGGTGGGGGAGGACGTTGCTGCCATAGGTAATCCTCTGGGCGAGGAATTCAGACAGACTCTCACAAACGGCATCATTTCGGCAATCGACCGCGGAATAAGCTATAAGGGCAGAAGCATGACACTTATACAGACAAATACGGCTCTCAATAACGGAAATTCCGGCGGCGCTCTTTTCAATATGTACGGTCAGGTCATCGGCGTTACCAATATGAAGATGATGTCGAGCTATTCGAGCATCGAAGGTATCGGCTTTGCCATCCCGTCCTCTACTGTCCGCACGATCGTTGCATCCCTCATGAAATACGGCAAGGTGATCGGCAGACCTTCTCTCGGTCTTACAGTCGGCTCTATTCCGGAAAACGCTTTGGAAAAATATGATATGCCCGAGGGCGTATATGTGGCAGGAGTACAGGAAAACTCCGACGCCGCTAAGGTCGGTATCCGGGAAGGCGACGTTATTCTTGAGGTGAACGGTACAGAGGTAACGACTGCCGACGAAATAAACGATTTGAAGAATGAATTTCAGGTCGGTGATTCCATGAACTTCAAGATCTGGCGCGAAGGAGAGACACTTGAGTTCGATGTAATGCTCATGGATACAAATGACATTTATTGAAATAACTTGAAATTGTTTTGCTAATCGGTGCCTTATCAAAAAAAGGCACCGATTTAGCGTGTTAATGTAAAAATTTTTTCTATTTATTCAACAAAAAATATTGACTATTTTTGTGTAATGTGCTAAAATCAAAAATCGCGTGGGGTTAACTGCGCCAATATAAATAACATTCATTATTTTCTGTATAATAAAGCCGATATAATGAATACTATGAATATTGTGCGGTCCCGCGACAAATAAAGAAAGGAGAACACAATGCCAACCTTTAACCAGCTGGTAAGAAAGGGCAGAGAAAAGGTCACCTATAAGTCCACCTCTCCTGCAATGCAGAAGGGTCTGAACACCCTCAAGAACAAGGAAACCGATCTCAGCTCCCCCCAGAAGAGAGGCGTATGCACCGCAGTTCGTACTTCCACTCCTAAGAAGCCTAACTCCGCTCTGCGTAAGATCGCCCGTGTACGTCTGACCAATGGTTACGAAGTCACCGCTTATATCCCCGGTATTGGTCATAACCTGCAGGAGCACTCCGTCGTTATGATCCGCGGCGGTCGTGTAAAGGACCTTCCCGGTGTCCGTTACCACATTATCCGCGGTACCCTCGATGCACAGGGCGTGAACGGTCGTATGCAGGCCAGATCCAAGTACGGTGCAAAGAGACCCAAAGCTGCAAAGAAGAAGTAATTTCAACTTCAGCGGCAAACTTTTGCCCTGTCGTTTATCTATATAATATATGTGGATAGACCTCGGGGCGCAACGGACGATTTCGTTCGAGTACCGATGATCCCATTTTTTAATGAAGGAGGGAAGCAACGTGCCCAGAAGAGGTAATGTTCCCAAAAGAGAAATTTTGCCCGATCCTATGTATAATTCCGTTCTGGTAACCAAGCTTGTCAACGGAGTTATGCTCGACGGCAAGAAGGGTGTAGCTCAGAAGGTCGTTTATGATGCATTTGACATTATAAAGAATAAGACCGGTAAGGAGCCCCTTGATGCTTTTAACGAAGCAATGAACAATATCATGCCTGCTCTGGAGGTCAAGGCCCGTCGTGTCGGTGGTGCAACCTATCAGGTTCCTATCGAAGTCAGACCCGCCCGCCGTCAGACTCTGGCTCTTCGCTGGCTGGTAGATTACTCCCGCAAGCGCAGCGAGAAGACCATGAAGGAGCGCCTCGCAGGCGAGATCATGGATGCCTGCAACAATGTCGGCGGCTCCGTCAAGAAGCGCGAAGACATGCACAAGAATGCCGAAGCCAACAAGGCATTCGCACATTTCAGATGGTGATCTGATTTTTTCGGACACTTTTCAGGAGTTTCTAAATGCCCAGAAATTATTCGCTTGAGAAAACCAGAAATATCGGTATCATGGCTCACATCGATGCCGGAAAGACTACGACAACAGAGCGTATTCTTTTCTACACCGGTATCAATTACAAGATAGGTGAGACCCATGAGGGCAGCGCCACCATGGACTGGATGGAGCAGGAGAAGGAGAGAGGTATAACCATCACCTCCGCTGCGACCACGTGTTTCTGGCGCGATACCCGTATAAACATTATCGATACTCCGGGTCATGTGGACTTCACCGCAGAAGTCGAGCGCTCTCTTCGCGTTCTTGACGGCTGCGTGACAGTTCTTTGTGCCAAGGGCGGTGTCGAGCCTCAGTCTGAGACCGTTTGGAGACAGGCTGACCACTACGGTGTTCCCCGTATGATATACGTCAATAAGATGGATATCACCGGCGCCGATTTCTACCGTGTTCTTGACATGATCAAGGATAGACTCAAGTGCAATGCTGTTCCTGTACAGCTTCCCATAGGCAAGGAAGGCAGTTTCCGCGGGATCATTGATCTTGTGGAAATGAATGCCGATATCTATTATGATGATCTCGGCAAGGATCAAAGAGTTGAGCCTATACCCGAAGAGATGATGGAACTTGCTCTGGAATATCGCGACAGCCTGATCGAAGCAGTGTCCGACTTCGACGACGAGATAATGGAACTTTATCTTGAAGGCGAGGATGTTCCGGCAGATAAGATACGCCAGGCACTTCGCAAGGCGACCGTGGCAGTCAGGCTCGTCCCGGTCACCTGCGGTACTTCTTATAAAAACAAGGGCGTCCAGAAGCTCCTTGATGCGATCGTTGATTATATGCCTTCTCCGCTGGATATTCCTCCGATCGAAGGTGTTAATCCCAAAAACGACGAGAAGGAGATCAGAGAGGCAGACGATAAGGCTCCTTTTTCCGCCCTTGCTTTCAAGATCATGACCGACCCGTTTGTCGGTAAGCTCAGTTTCTTCCGCGTGTATTCGGGTACGCTCGAAACCGGTAAAACCGTGCTGAATTCGGTCAAGGGTCAGCGTGAACGTTTAGGCCGCATTTTACAGATGCACGCCAATCACAGAGAAGATATCGACCATGTTTATTCAGGTGATATCGCCGCCGCCGTGGGACTTAAAAATACTACGACAGGTGATACTCTCTGCGATGAAAAGTATCCGATAATTCTTGAGTCAATGGAATTTCCCGACCCGGTCATCAGAGTTGCTATCGAGCCCAAAACGAAAGCCGGACAGGAAAAAATGGCCATCGCCCTTCAGAAACTGGCAGAGGAAGATCCTACATTCAAAACCTATACCGATGATGAGACCGGTCAGACGATCATAGCAGGTATGGGTGAGCTCCATCTGGAGATAATTGTAGATCGCCTTCTGCGAGAGTTTAAGGTGGAGGCAAACGTCGGTAAACCCCAGGTCTCATATAAGGAGACCATCAAGAAAGCCGCTACGGTCGATACGCGCTATGTGCGTCAGACAGGCGGCAAGGGACAGTATGCGCACGTCAAGCTTATGATAGAGCCCAATGAACCCGGCAAGGGTTATGAGTTCGTCAATAAGATCGTTGGCGGAGCAATCCCCAAGGAATTCATCCCCTGCGTCGATCAGGGCATTCAGGGCGCTATGCTCTCCGGTGTTCTGGCAGGATATCAGGTCGTTGATGTAAAGGCTACTTTACTGGACGGTTCTTTCCATGAAGTCGACTCCAGTGAGCTTTCCTTCAAGATCTGCGGCAGTATGGCTTTCAAGGAAGCCTGTCAGAAAGCAGGTCCCACGCTGCTCGAGCCTATCATGGCGGTCACTGTAACAGCACCTGAAGAATATATGGGCGATGTTATGGGCGATATCACGGCAAGGCGCGGTCAGATTACCGGCAGTGACGTCAGAAACGGCACGGCAACCGTCGAGACGGCGGTTCCGCTCTCCACCATGTTCGGATACGCAACAGATCTCCGCAGCAAAACACAGGGCAGAGCTACGTATTCCATGCAGCCCAGCCACTTTGTCGAGCTGCCCAAAAACTTGCAGGAATCCCTCATCCATCCGATGAGCGGTTTCGATTTCAGAAACTCTAATTTTTAATTATTTTATTTACAATTTTTTAGGAGGATAAACTCATGGCAAAACAGGCTTTTGACAGATCCCTGCCCCATGTTAACATCGGCACCATCGGTCACATCGACCACGGCAAGACCACCCTTACCGCTGCTATCACCAAGTACCTCTCCCTCAACGGCGGCGCAGAGTACACCGACTACTCTTCCATCGATAAGGCTCCCGAAGAGAGAGAACGTGGTATCACCATCAATACCGCACACGTTGAGTACAAGACCGCTAACCGTCACTATGCTCACGTTGACTGCCCGGGTCACGCTGACTACATCAAGAACATGATCACCGGTGCTGCTCAGATGGACGGCGCTATCCTCGTTATCGCTGCATCCGACGGTCCTATGGCTCAGACCCGTGAGCACCTTCTGCTCGCCCGTCAGGTTAACGTTCCTTCCGTTCTGGTCTTCCTGAACAAGTGCGACCAGGTCGACGATGATGAGCTGCTTGAGCTCGTCGAGATGGAAGTTCGCGAGCTGCTTGACTTCTACGGCTTCCCCGGAGATGACACCCCCATTATCCGCGGCTCCGCTCTGAACGCTCTCGTCTGCGAGTCCAACGATCCCAATGCTCCCGAGTATGCCTGCATCAAGGAACTCATGGACAACGTTGACACCTGGATCCCCACTCCCGACCGTAAGGCCGATATGCCCTTCCTTATGCCCATCGAGGACGTCTTCACCATTTCCGGACGCGGCACTGTCGTTACCGGCCGTGTTGAGCGTGGTCGTGTCAAGGTCGGCGACAAGGTCGAGATCGTTGGTCTGAAGGACGAGTCCACTGAGACCACCGTTACCGGTACCGAAATGTTCCACAAGCTGCTTGAGTACGCAGAAGCCGGCGACAACGTGGGCTGCCTGCTCCGTGGTATCGACAAGAAGTCCGTTGAGCGTGGTCAGGTTCTGGCTGCACCCAAGTCCATCCATCCCCACTACAAGTTCAAGGGTCAGGTTTACGTTCTGTCCAAGGAAGAAGGCGGACGTCATACTCCTTTCTTCAACAACTACAGACCCCAGTTCTATTTCCGTACCACTGACGTTACCGGCGTTATCACCCTTCCCGAAGGCGTTGAGATGTGCATGCCCGGCGACAACGTCGATATGGACGTTGAGCTGATCACCCCCATTGCTATTGAAGTCGGTCTTCGCTTCGCTATCCGTGAAGGCGGCCGTACCGTCGGTTCCGGTGTTGTCATCGGCATCAACGAGTAATATACAGCTAATATATGACTGCGCCGTTTTTCGGCGCAGTTTTTATTTATTTTACAAGTTTGTTCTTGTCAAGTTATGTAAAGTGTGATAAACTGACTAAGCTAAAGCTCATTATCTGAGGAGTGGGACCGTGAAAGAAAAAAATAAATTCAGAGATTCGGAAATACAGCAGCCTGACAATTCCAGACTTGCGAAAGAGATAAGACGCAGGCAGGCACAAAAGGACAGATTTATGACGAAGATGGACCGCCTTTTCGGTTTTATTCTTCTGAGCGCCCTCATCTTAGGCTGTGCCGGACTCGGACTGCTCTATATACTTGAAAAAGGTCCGTCCGAATCACTGCGTGATTCTTTTGTCATGACGATGCAGGAGACAAGACGGTTTGACTTTATTTCAAATATTTTTCTTGAACAGGAAACGATAAATGAAATCAAGTCGGCAGCTGATGATTCCGCAAAATATGTTCCGGTTGCAAAAACGATGCAGAATATTGAAACAGCTTCTCTTTCCGCTCATGAGGTACATGTTGAGCTTGCCCAGGATGATGACGGAGACGGCATTATTTTTGAGGAGATCAAGGGCGGCGGCTATTTAGGCTATATGATAACCGTTCTCGACCCGACACGTATCATAATCGGCACACCGGATTCCTTTGGCGGTGTCGGCTGGACGATGGAAGATCTCGTAAAAAAGTATGACGCCATAGGCGGTGTAAACGGCGGCGGGTTTAAGGATGAAGGCGGCACGGGTTCCGGCGGACTTCCTGTCGGGCTTACGATCATTGACGGAAAGTTTTATGGAGACACAAACGGAGAAAGTGCATTTGTAGGCTTTGACGCAAACGGGAAAATGTACTTCGGCTATTTTAATCAGTGGTTAGCCGAGTATTTCGGCATTGTAAACGGCGTATCCTTCGGTCCTATGCTGATCGTTGACGGAGAACCTGCTCCGAAGGGCTCGCTTGGTTCGGGTGTTAATCCCAGAACAGCCATTGCCCAGCGTTCAGACGGTGCTGTTATGATGCTGTGCATTGACGGACGGCAGGTACACAGCATGGGCGCTACCTATCAGGACTGCATTGATATATTCCTTGCAAGGGGCGCTGTTAACGCAATCAATATGGACGGCGGCTCCTCTACCACCATGTACTATAACGGTGAATATATCAACAGTCCCAGCGGTACGTCAACTTCAAGACTTTTTCCCTCGGTATTTCTCTTTAAGTGAGGTAAAATTGATTGAAAAATTCTAAAAAGAAAAAAATCGGCAGTTTATTTTACTGGCTGTTTTTATTACTTTATTCGGCCGCACTGATTGGGATATGTGTTATTGCCCTCAAGGTCGCATGGAATTTTGCAGAGAAATATGAGCTTTCCATGCCGGATGATATTATTTCTTCCTATGTAGACGGCTTGCAGGGAAATATCCTTGACGGAGCTGTAATGGATACTATCAAGGCCATGCCGCATGCATTTCAGTCCGACGAGGAAGTCGCCCAAATCGTAACCGATATGTTTTCCGGTCGGATCGAATATGCGGAAGGGGAGAGCGAGTCTCCCGATATAAAGGTTTATTATCTGATCTGTGACGGCTATTCCTTCGGAAAGGTCTATCTGATGAAAGATCAGAGCAAGTCTCCGTATTTTTCCGCTTACGGATACGAGATAAAGCTTCCGTATGATCTTCGCCCCTGGCTCTTTTATAAAGAAGAATTTGATTTCAGCGGACTTTACAGCGGAATTGAAGTCACCGTTCCGAACAACTATCATGTTATGCTCAACGGCAGACAGTTTACTTCCGATTATATCGTTGAAGACAATATAAAAATGGATTGTCTTTCCGACTATTATGATATATGTGCCGGTCTTCCCGTGAAGGTAAAATACAGATATGAAAATATTATCGGCAAGCTTGAGCCGGTGATTTATGACGAAGCCGGAGACGTATATACCATCGATACGACACGGGATGACTCCCAGTTTCTCAAACCCTGCGCTCCGGAGAAGCTTGCAAGGCTTGATGAATTCTGCGGTCAGTTTTCACAGAATTATCTGAGATATATTTCGGGCGTCTATGGCGAACCTTCTGTCGGTTATTACAATCTGCAGCCGTATCTTCTTGCCGGGAGCGATCTTGATGAAAGAATGATCAACAATCAGGACGGACTCGGATGGGCTCATACATCTTCTTTTAACCTTGACTCCTATTCGCTGACCAATGCCATCGAACTCGGAGACGGCTTTTTCGTATGCTATATTACTGCTGACTCCACAACCTATACGACCGGAAAAGGCGAACAAAAAACTACAAGCAATCTTAAATTGCTTGTTCTTGATGACGGCAATTCGATTAAGGCCGTTTCAATGATTTGATAAAGAGATTTGATTATGATGAACAGACAGGATGTTTTTGAAAGACTCGTTGTTGTCTTACCGTCCTATGAACCGGATCGGAAGCTTCTTAAGGTTGTGGAAGAGCTTGTTGAGTCCGGATTCAGCAAAATCGTGATCGTTGACGACGGCAGCGGTGGATCGTTCCGTGCAATTTTTGAAAAAGCCGATTCATATGAGCAGACATATGTAATTCATCACGATGTCAATAAAGGCAAAGGCAGAGCTTTAAAAACAGCTTTTGAGTTCGCCTTGAAAAATTTCAGCAGCATTGAAGGTGTAATTACTATTGACGGTGACGGTCAGCATCTGACAAAGGATATTATTGCGTGCGGGGAAAAAATGCTTGAGCTGAAAAACTCTGTCGTGTTAGGCAGCCGCAACTTTAATGATCCGAGCGTACCTGCGAGAAGCGTTGCCGGTAATAAATCCACCTCCAGATTATTCCGTATGATTTTCCGCATAAGGATAAACGATACGCAGACAGGACTGAGAGCGATACCCGTATGCTTTCTCGGAAAATTCTGCGAGATCGAAGGAGAGCGTTTCGAGTACGAGACCAATATGCTTCTATGGATGAAACGCTGGAAAATCAACTTCTTTGAGCAGCCTATCACAACTGTCTATGATCCTGATGATTACAGCTCCCATTATCATGCGTTGAAGGATTCTCTCAGAATATCTAAAATCATGATAAAATTTCTTTTTAAGAGATAATTGCAGATGCTGAAAAAATTGTTTGAAAAGTACTCGGGTATTCGTTATATTTTAAGCTCATTTGCTGCTTTCCTTGTTGACAATTCCCTGTATTACGTTTTTTTACATTTTGTTTTCGGCAGGCTCCATTCAATAAGCGCCGTTGCTTCTTCAACTTTCGCATATATTGTCGCACGGGTTCTTTCTGCATTTATGAATTTCAACTGTAATTACTTTTTTGTTTTTACAAGAGACAACTCGTATAAAAATGCTCTTTTCAAGTATTTTTGCCTTGCTGTTCCGCAGGCCTTGGTTTCAATGCTCCTGCTTGATATTGTCATTGCAAACGCAGACTTCGGAAATGATCTTATAAAAGTTACTGTAAAAATTTTAATTGAGGCCATTTTATTTGTCATAAGTTATCTTATTCAAAACAAATGGGTTTTTGTAAAAAAAAAACAGAGCAGGAAAGAATTCTGAGAAGTAGTTTTTCGGAATTGGAAAGGACGGTTTTCAGCGATCACGGCGTAAACCGTCCTTTTTAGTATAGATTAAACGTATCTGAACGATCAGCTCTTTCGGCGCAGACATACAGATTATTCTTATGATTTGATGAAAAAGGAGAAAAAATGGTTTACAAAACAGATTTTCAGGATTTGGAATTATCCGGATTAGGCTTCGGTACAATGCGCCTTCCGCTGCTCCCGGGCGGTAAAGGGAAGGATATTGACCAGCAGATGTTTGATGAGATGGTAGATCTCGCCATAGAAAACGGTATAAACTATTTTGACACTGCGGCACCGTATCACGAAAGCTTTTCGGAGCTTGCCGTGGGAAAATCTCTTTCCCGATATCCCCGTGAAAGCTATTTTCTGGCTGACAAATATCCCGGACATCAGATCTCTTCCTCCTATGATCCGAAAGCGACCTTTGAAGAACAGCTGAAAAAGTGCGGAGTGGATTATTTCGACTTCTATCTGATGCATAACGTAAACGAGACTTCAATAAATAATTACCTCGATCCGAGATGGAGGATGGTCGATTATTTTATTGAGCAGAAAAAAATCGGCAGGATCAGGCACCTCGGTTTCTCGACCCATGGCAGTGTGCCCTGTATTGAACGTTTTCTCGATGCCTACGGCGAACACATGGAGTTTTGTCAGATCCAGCTGAATTATCTCGATTGGACGCTTCAGGACGCGAAGGGCAAATACGATATGCTTACAGCCAAAGGTATCCCGATCTGGGTAATGGAACCTGTCCGCGGAGGTAAGCTCGCAGCGATAGACGAAGCTTCAACGTCACAGTTAAAGGAGCTTCGCCCCGACGAGACTGTTCCTGCCTGGGCGTTCCGCTTCCTTCAGGGACTTCCGAACGTTAAAATGATCCTCAGCGGTATGAGCAATGTTGAGCAGATGAAAGACAATCTCAATACATTTAAGAAGAGAGAGCCGCTCAATAAAGAGGAAATGACGGTGCTGCTCGATATAGCGGAAAAGTTAAAGAATTCCGTACCGTGCACGGGCTGCCGTTACTGCGTCAAAACTTGCCCGGCTCACCTTGAGATCCCCGAGATCATACGGCTTTACAACGACGCCAAGCTCTACCCGAGCATTAATATTGATATGAGGCGGATGCCTCTCGGAGAAGCCGGAAAACCGGAGAACTGTCTCGGCTGCGGAATGTGTGTAAAGATGTGCCCTCAGGGTATTAATGTTCCGGAGCTTATGCCTAAGGCGAAAGAGATATTTGACGGGGTGCCTTCATGGATCCGGGTATGTAAGGAACGCGAAGCGAAAGCCTCTGAAGCCAGACAAGCGAAATAAATATATACATTAATCCCCGCCCGAAGACTTTTACGCCCATACAGCTGACACTTCTTGAATATAGCAAAAAGGTATCCGATTTGAGAAAATCAACAAATCGGATACCTTTTCTGCTTACAGCAGTTTGATCAACGTCAGCAGCAGGAGGAGTATTTCTGCTTTACCTGCGTCATTTTCTGCCCGTCGGCCTGCTCGAAGGTGTACCAGCCGTTGTTTGCCATGCGGTCGTAGATACAGCCCTGCATACTCAGACCGTCAGAGAGTGCACTCGTGAATGCCTGACGTACCTTCGGAGTCGCGGATTCGATTGAACCGTGCATATAAAGGTCGCACACGCCCTTGGTCGTGAGAAGGATATTCTCCATGATTTCCTTGTCGTTCATTTTACGCGCCTCCTCAGATAAGATTGTAGAACTGAGTAAACAGCTTCTGATTGCCGTTTACAAGAGCCTGTGCCTGCTGGCGCAGTGCGGGATCGGTAAGCTTGGATGCTGCTTCGCGGCACTGGTTCATCAGAAACTGAGTGTGACCCAGCGCGTCTTCGATATAAAGCAGTTCTTTAGGACTCATAAATAATCACCTCGGTCTTATTATCTGCTGTGACCGGGGTGATTATTAAAGAAATTTTTTCAATTATTTTGTATTTTTATTCTTCTTTTCCCCTGACGGGAAGCTCACTTATAACGGCAGCCCCTAAAATGAGAGCCGCACCGACAAATTCCCCAAGACCCACATTTTCCCTCAGAATAAGAGCCGAGACCAGAACCGCCACGACCGGGTCTATATAGCTGACGATGGCGAGAGTCTGTGAGGGCAGCGCATCCATGGAGCCGAAATAGAGAAGATAAGCGATCCCGGTATGGACGATACCGAGCGTAAGAAGCATTACCCAGGCTATGCCGGTCATCGAAAGACCTGTAAAGCTGCCGGTGAAGAGATTGTACGGAATAAGTATGACGGCGGACAGGGCAAGCTGGAAGATCGTTTTGTCGTAAGCGGAAATGTCTTTAAGCTGCTTGTTGACGATCACGATCGCCGCGTAGAAGCAGGCCGCGCCCAACGCAAGCAGAATGCCCTTCAGCTCGGAAACGGGCGGGATCCCGCTGGAGGCAACGCCCGATACGAAGACCATACCTGCAAGAGCTGCAAGAATACAGAGTACTTTTCGAACCGTGAGCTTTTCTCTGAAAAGAATGGGCGAAAGAGCAACGATAATAATGGGAGCAAAATAATAGCCCAGTGTCGCCGTGGCGACGGTCGTAAATCGGTAAGCCTCAAAAAGAAGGATCCAGTTGAAGCCGAGAAGAGCGCCGGATATGAGAAGATATATCAGATTGCGCCTTATGGCCTGCATATCGAGCTTCTGTTTTTTCACTGCAAGCACAAAAAGCAGAAAAGGCGCACCGATGATCCCTCTGACCATAGATGTGACCGAGGAGGGGAGAGGAATATAGCGAACGAAAAGACCGATGGTGCCGTAAATGACCATGGAGATGATTACGTTAAGTCTGGCTTTTGCAGTAGTGTCCATGGAACTGCCTCCAGAATAATGATAAAGCATTCTATCATATTCATTTATAAAAAGATAGCTTTATTATTGCGTCTGTGGTAAAATAAATAAAAAATTTCAGTGAGGTCTTTAACTATGAAAGCAGAAAGATGTTTTCCGCGCTTTACGATAACGGCAAAAGGCACACGCTGGGTGGAACAGGGACATCCGTGGATATACGAAGCGGAGGTGCTGAGCGGTGATGGCGAGGTGGAAAACGGCAGCCTTGTTGACGCAGTGAGCGAAAAGGGCAAATATCTCGGTACGGGCTTTTTCAGCCGGGAGAGCAAGATAAGGATACGTCTCGTATCCCGCAGCGCCAACGACCGTTTTGACGAAGCGTTCTGGAAGCGGCGCATCAAATACGCATGGGATTACAGGAAAACCGTGATGCGCGGGGATACTGACTGCTGCCGCATCATTTTCGGCGAAGCGGACGGTTTTCCGGGGCTGACCGTGGACAGATTTTCAACCCTTCTCTCGGTTCAGACACTGTCTGCCGGAACAGAAAGAATAAAGGATATGCTTTTTCCGCTGATACTTGAAGTTCTGCGGGAAGACGGGCAGCATATTGACGGAATTTTCGAGCGCAACGATGCATCGATCCGTGCACTGGAGGGTCTCAATCAGTACAAAGGCTGGTATGGAGAGGAGCATCCCGCCTCTGCAGTGACAGAGATATGCGAAAACGGCATATATTACAGCGTTGATGTGGAAAACGGACAGAAGACAGGCTTTTTCCTCGACCAGAAGTATAACCGACGCGCGGTTGCCGCCATTTCCGAGGGGAAGCGTGTCCTTGACTGCTTTACTCATACCGGCTCATTTGCTCTTAACGCCGCAAAAGGCGGGGCGGAACATGTGACCGCTGTGGATATTTCCGAAAGCGCCGTAGCTATGGCGAGAGCCAATGCCGTGAGAAACGGACTCGACGGTAAAATGGATTTTCTCTCAGCGGATGTGTTCGATCTGCTTCCGGAGCTTGAAAAGAGCGGAAAAGCCCTGTATGACCTTATTATTCTTGACCCTCCTGCTTTCACAAAATCCAGAAAGACTGTCAGCAGCGCCGAGCGGGGATATAAAGAGATCAATTACCGCGCTCTGAAGCTCCTGCCTCGAGGAGGCTACTTTGCTACTGCCTCATGCAGCCACTTTATGCCGAACGAGCTTTTTGTAAAGATGCTGCGCTCCGCGGCAGCGGATGCTTGCGTGGAGCTGAAGCAGATCGAAGTACGTCAGCAGTCGCCGGATCATCCGATATTGTGGAACGTGCCTGAAACGGACTATCTCAAATTTTATATTTTTCAGATCGTATGATAAACATAGCCTCCGGAGCCTGAAACACTCCGGAGGCATTTTTGTCAGCGTACGCTGCATTTTAAAAGAACGCTTTTATGTAATGTGGAATGACGATAATAATACCATAGTGTAACGAAAGCGCAAAGAATCCAGGATACAGGATAACATAAATAGACAAATAGAATATCGTTGTATATGCGCAGCGTCGCTTCAAGCCATATTACGCGGAAAAGACATATACAGAGAAGACTGATCACCGTGACCTGCACGGTCTGGCCGGAACCTCTTATCGCGCCGCCGAAAATATCAATAAAGGAGAACATCCAGATACACGGGAGCAGATATTTTGCAAAATCGCGGGCATAGGTGAGCGTATCGGCATCATCCGAAAAAATATGTATGAGAGGTTCAAAGAATTTTCCCACAAGTCCGCTGATCAGTATGGAGCAGAAAATGGCGGCTGTGAGAGCAGTGACGATGCCTTTTTTCATTCGTTCATATTTGCCGGCACCGATATTCTGCCCTACGTATGTGGATATGGCAAGTCCTAAAGCAGTTATGGGCATATAGCAGAAGGCGTCAAGCTTACCGTAAGCAGCAGTTCCGGCCATTGCGGCCTGCCCAAAGGAGTTGATCTTTACCTGTACGAGAAAGTTCGAGATACCGTACATGGAAGACTGTATACCGCAGGGAATGGAAATGCGGGTAATGTCCCAGAGCGTAAGCCGATCCGGGCGCATTTGGAGCGGGCGGAAAGCGTACAGAGGGTTCATCCTGCAAAGCCTGAAAACAACAAGCACGGCTGTAAGCGTCTGTGCGGTGACTGTGGCATATGCGGCGCCTGAAACCCCCATGTCCCAGACGGCTACCATGAGAAGATCAAGGATCATATTGACAGCTCCGCCGATAAAAAGATAGATCAGCGGTCTTGTGGAGTCGCCTTCGGAACGGATCAGTCCCGCACCGACATTATAGACCATAGTTGCCACAGTGCCGGACATATAGATCCTCAGATAGACTGCCGAAGGAGCAAAAGTCTCTTCCGGAATATCCATCAGTCTTGTAAGCTGTTCCGTCCATATTACACCGCCGACAGTCATGATGATACCGAAAATAAGGCTCAGAAACATGGCGGAGTCAATGACCTTCCGGAGCCCTTCATAATCGCCGGCTCCATAGTGCATGGCAAACAGAATACCGGCGCCGGTAGCAAAGCCGAGAAAAAAACCGGTGAGCAGATTGATGAGCGAGGCTGTGGAACCGACCGCAGCCAGAGCGATACTCCCGCACCAATGTCCTAAAACAGCGCTGTCAACGCTGTTATAAAGCTGCTGAAGCAGATTTGTAAGTAAGATCGGGATCGCAAAACGGATCAGACCGGACGCGATGGGCCCGTCTGTCAGAGAAGCTGAAGAATGGCTCATAGGAACCTCGAATGATTAAATAATCTGAATATTCATAAAAGATCGGAGTGTATTGTATACCTTTTTGCAAACGAATTCAAGCGTTAAATTTTATGTTAACAGAATAAAAATTAAATATAATTCAACTAATTTGGGAATAAATAAGATTTTTGCTAATTAATTTAATTTATATAGTAATAACTAAGGCAAAATTTTAAGAAAAATAATAAAAGAAAAGGTTGATATCGGCATGGGTATGTGATAAAATAAACAGCGAATATGCCTTGAACCATTCTTAACTGTCGGAAGGTATAAAGATGGAAAAATATGTTATAAAGGGCGGCACCGTTCTTCACGGTGAAGTCGAGATAAGCGGGGCAAAGAACGCAGCAGTTGCGATCATTCCCGCGGCCCTTATGGTAGACGGCGTCTGCCGCATTGAAAATGTACCGCAGATCAGCGATACCGATATGCTTCTTACCATTTTGAAGGAGCTTGGCGCAAAAGTCCGCTATCTTAACAGATCCACCGTTGAAATAGACTGCACTAAAGTACGTAATCAGGATGCACCTTATGATCTCATGCGCAAGATCCGTGCATCATATTATCTTATCGGAGCCATGCTCGGACGTTTCGGAAGCTCCAAGACCACCATGCCCGGCGGCTGCAACTTCGGTGTCCGCCCCATTGACCAGCATATAAAGGGAATGACGGCTCTCGGCGCTCAGGTAGACATCAGAAACGGCTATGTGTATGCGGAGGCTGTCGGCGGGCGGCTGCACGGTACGAGGATTTATCTCGACAAGGTCTCTGTCGGCGCCACCATGAATATCATCCTTGCCGCAACTCTGGCACAGGGACGCACCATCATTGAAAACGCCGCCCGTGAGCCGCATATCGTCGACCTTGCAAACTTCCTCAACTCCATGGGCGCAGACATCAGAGGCGCGGGGACCGATACCGTTAAAATAAACGGAACCGAAAGACTGCACGGCGGGACATACACTATCATTCCCGATCAGATCGAAGCGGGTACATATATGGTAGCTGCCGCCGCAACTGGCGGGGAAGTGCTGATAAAGAACATTATCCCCAAGCATCTCGAATGTATCAGCGCAAAGCTACGTGAGACCGGCACGATCGTGCAGGAGTACGAGGACTGCGTTCTTGTAAAAGGCGCAAGCTCGCTGAGAAGAGTCAACGTAAAGACTCTGCCTTATCCCGGATTTCCGACCGATATGCAGCCGCCAATGGGCGCTCTGCTGTGCCTTGCAAACGGTACCTCGGTCATTACCGAGGGAATATACGACAATCGTTATAAATACGTCAACGAGCTTCGCAAAATGGGCGCTGAGATTCAGGTCGACGGAAGAGTTGCCGTGTTTGAAGGCGGAAAACGTCTGACCGGCGCTCCCGTACAGGCGTGCGATCTGAGAGCGGGCGCAGCCATGGTCATAGCCGGTATGTGCGCAAGCGGAACAACCGTCGTCGAGGATATCCACTATATCGAACGCGGCTATGAGAATTTTGTCGGTAAGCTCAATGCAATGGGCGCCGAGATCGAGATAATTGACTTCCCGGAAGAGGAAGAAAACCTGAAAAAGATCATATCGGTCAGTTGATGAGAGTCTGTGTTTTTGCCAGCGGATCGGGAGGCAACTGTCTTCTGATCTCCCATAAAAGTACGAATATATTGGTAGACGCCGGAATATCCATTCGGAGGATCGAAGCGGCCCTCTCACGGTCACAGCTTTCAATGGGCGATATTACCGGAGTGCTCATTACTCATGAGCACTCCGATCATATTTCGGCACTCAGAATGATCGCAAAGAAATACGACGTTCCGCTCTGTGCGCCGCATACTGTGGCTGCCCGGATCGTCGGAATGCTGCCGGAGACGGGTGAACATATCCGTATTATCCCTGTCGGAGAAATAATCCGGATAGGAGAGCTTGCTGTAAAGGCTTTCTACACCAGCCATGACACAGATGAGAGCGTGGGATACCGTGTCTCCGGAGACGGAATTTTTGCCATAGCGACCGATACGGGCTGTGTGACCGAGGAGATATGGAACGGCCTTGCGGGTGCTGACACGGTGCTGATCGAGTCAAATCACGATGAAGATATGCTCCGCTGGGGACCTTACCCGGCGGTTCTGAAAAGACGTATCCTTTCGGAGCACGGGCATCTTTCAAATGAGGATTGTGCGCGTCTGGCCGGGAGACTTGCGGAGTCCGGGACCGGAACGATCGTTCTCGGACATCTGAGCAAGATAAATAATACGCCTCAGAAGGCGCTTGAGGCGACAGGAAGGGCGCTTTGCGGCACAGATGCAGAGCTTTTCTGCGCACCGGAGCTCGGATACCTTGAACTGCAGATAGGAGAGAAAACGGAATGCTTGCCTTAAAACTTATCTGCGTAGGCAAAATGAAGGAAAAGTTTTTCATTGACGCTTTTGGGGAATACTCAAAGAGGCTGCAGAGCTACTGTAAATTTGAGCTTGTCGAGCTTAGTGAGCAGAGACTTTCCGAGTCTCCCTCGGACGGGGAGATATCGGCGGCTCTTGCGAAGGAAGCGAGCGAGATACTGAGAAATATCCCGCCGGATGCTTATGTGACCGCGATGTGTGTCGAAGGGAAACAGATGCCCAGCGAGGGCATGGGAAAACTGATCGCAGAGCGGGAAAATTCCGGAAAGCCGAAGCTGTGCTTTATCATAGGCGGCTCCTTCGGCCTGGACGAGAGCGTCAAAAAACGTGCGGACAGAAAGCTGAGTATGTCGGAAATGACATTTCCGCATCATCTGGCAAGGGTCATGCTTGCCGAGCAGATATACAGAGGCTTTAAGATAAACGAGGGTTCAAGATATCATAAATAGGAGGAGCAGATGCTATGAATGATCTAAACCTTGGCTGGGGAAGGTCATCGATCGGCGATGTATTTGAAAACTGGCCGAAGGATGAAAACGGTCAACCGGAGGAACCGGCGTTCCTCTGTAATTGCATAAACAATGATATGAGCGATACGATCAAGATCAATATGCTTCGGGCATACGGCATTCCCTGCGTTACGGAGTATCCCGGCGACGGCGGATTCGGAAAGCTTGTACTCGGCATGAGCGGTCCGGGTACCGATATCTATGTCCCGAAAAGTCTTCTGGAGGACGCAAAGCATTTATGTGAGGAGGAATACAATGAGGAGCTATAAGGAAGAATACGAGCACTGGATGGACTCTCCCGTGCTGAACGAACAGGAATGGGAAGAACTCAATTCCATAAAGGACGATGAAAAGGAGATCGAGAATCGCTTTTTTGCACCTCTTGATTTCGGTACCGCAGGTCTTCGCGGCACGATGAAGGTCGGCCTTCACAATATGAATATCCACATCATCCGCCACGCTACCCAGGCCTTTGCCAACGTGATCTGCGCAGAGGGCACGGAGGCGATGGAAAAGGGAATTGCCATAGCCTATGACTGCCGTTTGAACGGTACGGATTTTGCAAAAGAGGCCGCCTGCGTCATGGCGGCGAACGGTATTCATGTGCGTATTTTTGACGCTCTGCGCCCAACGCCTGAGCTGAGCTTTGCCATACTCCATTACGGCACGACTGCCGGTCTGAATGTTACGGCGAGCCATAACCCCAAGGAGTATAACGGCTACAAGGTTTACTGGTCTGACGGCGCTCAGCTTCCTCCCCAGAAGGCCGAAGCTATCGCCCGTGAGATGGAAGAGATCGACATATTCACCGGCTTTAAAACCTGCGATTTTGATACAGCCGTCAAAGAGGGAAAGATCGAAGTTCTCGGAGAAGAGACCGATGAGGCGTTTCTCGCACAGGTCATGGCACAGGCGATCGATACCGAGACCGTCAAAAAGGTCGCCGATGATTTCAGGATCGTCTACACGCCCTTCCACGGCTGCGGCTATAAGCTTGTCCCCGAGGCTCTCAGGCGCCTTGGTCTGAAGCACATCTATCCCGTAGAGCAGCAGATGGTGATCGACGGTAATTTCCCCACGGTGGATAGCCCCAACCCCGAAAATCCGGAGGGCTTCTATCTGGCTGTTGATCTTGCAAAGAAAGTCGGCAGCGATCTGATCATCGGCACAGACCCTGACTCCGACCGCGTCGGCACGATGGTGCGTGACGGCGAAAACTATGTCACGATCACCGGCAATCAGATGGGCGTTCTGCTGCTTGACTATATCATAAATGCCCGCATCGCAACCGGTACCATGCCGGAAAATCCGGGCGCTGTCAGCAGCATCGTATCCACCGCCATGTCCCGCGCCGTGGCAGAGGCGAACGGCGTCCATTTTGAGGATACCTTCACCGGCTTCAAGTTCATGGCAGAGAGAATCGCTCAGTGGGAAAAGGCGGAAAGCTATAAGTATATATTCGCCTTTGAAGAGAGCTACGGCTATATGATGGGCGATTATGTCCGCGATAAGGATGCCGTGACAGCATCTCTCATGATAGCGGAGATGGCGGCGTATTATCACGCAAAAGGCATGACTCTGCTTGACGCGCTCAACGCTCTGTATGAGAAATACGGCTGGTTTATGGAAAAGACCATCAATCTGGTCATGCCGGGTCTGGACGGTCTGCAGAAAATGAAGGAGCTGATGGACTCCCTCCGCAGCGAGCCTCCGCGTGAGATCGCCGGAGCCGAAACTCTGCGTATCAGGGACTATGAAGACGGCTCCATCTGGGTGGCGGGTCTCGGCAAGGTGGATAAAACTCCTATTTCCGGCTCCAATGTGCTCTATTTTGAACTTGCTGACGGATGTAACTTTATCGTCCGTCCTTCCGGCACCGAGCCTAAGATAAAGATATACATTCTCGCCCGTGCCAGAGACAGAGAGGGCTGCTTAAACTGCATTGAGAAATATACGCAGTATGCGGAAGGGCTGAAAAAATGAACATTCTTGCGCAGTTGTTTTTTTCCTTTGCCAAAGTCGGTGTGATGACCTTCGGCGGCGGATACGCGATGCTTCCCGTTCTGCAGCGTGAGGTGGCGGAAAACAAGCACTGGGCAACCGATGAAGAGCTTATGGATTATTACGCCGTGGGTCAGTGTACCCCCGGCGTGATCGCCGTTAATACGGCGACCTTTGTGGGCAAAAAGGAGGCAGGCATATTGGGCGGGATCGCGGCCACATTAGGCGTCGTGTTTCCGAGCCTTGTGATCATAACGGTGATAGCGGCCGTGCTCACGGGCTTTGCCGATATTGCGGCCGTAAAAAGCGCCTTTGCCGCGATACGTGTGTGCGTCTGCGTGCTTATCTTTAACTCCGTTGTCAAGCTCTGGAAAAAAGCCGTGACAGATAAAGCAACGATATTCATGTGTCTGGCTGTCTTCGTTCTTTCCGTTTTTCTTGATGTTTCGCCGATCGTCTATGTGCTCGTATGCGCTGCGGCCGGTATAGGACTTACGCAGGCGGGGGTGAGAGAAAAATGATGCTTCTCCGACTGTTTATTGAGTTTTTCAAGACCGGACTTTTCTCCGTAGGCGGCGGGATGGCAACTCTGCCGTTCCTTTACGCGATGAGCGAGAAGACCGGGTGGTTTACTCAGGCGCAGCTTGCGGATATGATCGCCGTGAGTGAGTCGACGCCGGGACCGATCGGGGTCAATATGGCGACATACGTCGGATATATCACGGCAGGAATACCCGGGGCGGTCATAGCAACGATCGGACTTATTACTCCTTCGGTCATTGTCATTCTGATCGTTTCCCGCTTTCTGCAGCAGTTCAGACGAAACCGTTATGTCGACGCCGCTTTTTACGGACTGCGTCCCTGCTCTGTGGGGCTGATCGCGGCGGCAGGCTTTCTGGTGCTGAAAATCTCGCTTCTGAATATACCGGCGTTTTCCTCAAGCGGCTCTTTAGCTGATCTTTTTAACTTAAAAGCGATCGTCCTTGCCGCTGTTCTGCTGGTACTGACAAGGTTTGTGAAAAAGACAAAGGGTCTGCATCCGATATGGTTCATCCTTGCCTCTGCCGCCATCGGCGTTATGTTCTCGTTTTAGAAAAGAAACAGAGTAAGTATATATGTATACATTGCCGCGATGCCGGCACACAAAAGGTGTCCTGTAAAATGCAGGGCGCCTTTTATTTCGGCACTTCCGGCAACGGAGAGAGACTGCATATGGACCGACAGACCGCCCCAGCCGAGCACAAAGGCCGCAAGCGTCATCGAAGCGGGTGAGGGGAGAAGTGTACGCATCTCACCGAATGCACAGCCAAGCTCAAATATCCCGCAGAAAAGCGAGCGGAGCCATGTCAGCTCTATTCCCGTTTTATCGGAAATCAGACCGATCGCCAGAGAGAAAAGACCGCAGGCGTCAAGAAGCCTTATGATAACGGAGAACAGAACAATAAAACCGCAGACATTCAGCATTGAAATGACGGCATTTTTTACCGAAGCGGTCAGCAGGGAGGTCAATTCAACCTTTTCCGCGTCAGCGATTTCAGACTCGCAGCAGGAAAACGACAGTTTACCGAGGCGCTTTTTCATCAGGATACCGACGGTTATTGCGGCCATGGCATGTGTAAAATACAGAATAAGCCCGTATCGCGCATTTCCGAATACTCCGCAGCCCACGGCGCCGATAATAAAGCCGAAACCGGAGTTACTGCAAAAGCCCATGAGACGTTCCGACTCTTCGGCGGAAACGACTCTCTGCTTTCTCAGGTCGGTTATATAGACAGCGCCCATGGGATATCCGCAGGAGAGACCGACGATCAGCGCGGTGGCACCGACGCCGGAAACACCGAACAGCTTCTGCGATGCTCCCGACAGCTTTTTCCCGATGCTCTGAGGAATTTTAAGACCGGTTATGACGCCGGACAGAATGAAAAACGGAAACAGAGAAGGAATGATGAGCTCGGAACATATTTTAAGAGCGCTTCGGCAGCCCTCTGAGGCAGAGTGAGAAAAAACTATCAGAACGATTGCGGCTGTAAGGCATAAAAAAACTTTCAGATGCTTTTTCATATTCTTTCCTTCCTTCACGCTGTGACTGGTATCAAGCTATGCCCGGCCTCATAGATTTATACGGACTGGGGGTGCGGATACGAAGGTACTGAAAAAAATCAAACAGCAGCTGAGCGATGCCCTTGAGCTTCCGCCGGAGACAGCAGGAAGCACATCGGTCACTGTTTCCGAGGGGAAACGTGTACTTATCGAAAACCATAAGGGAATAATAGACCTTGACGAAACCATGATCTCTGCGAAGATCGCGGAAGGTAAACTTACGGTTACCGGTACTTCTCTCGGTGTTAAGGCGATGGCTGAGAGGAAAATCATGATAGAAGGGAAAATACGTTCTGTCGAATGGGAATAAAAGCGAAAAAAACTATGTTGTTTAACGGCCGGTGTCTGCTTCGCATCACCGGAAGCTGCCCCTGTACGGTGCTCAACCGCTGTGCAGCGGCTGCGATTGATGTGCACAATGCAAAGAAAGAGAACGAATACGTTCTTACCCTTGAAGTCCGGGAAGCCGAACTTGATGCGGCCATTTCTATCTCGGAGAAATGTATGTGCGACTGCGAGGTCATGGAGATCAAAGGCGGCAGTTCGCTTCTGAGCTTTCTCAAAAACCATATCTGGTTTCTTGCAGCGTCATCTGCCGTCATTGCCCTTGTTTTACTGTCCTCGCTTTTTGTATGGGAAATAAGGGTCACAGGCAATGATAGGCTCTCCGACGGAGAGATACTTCGCGCACTCAGTGAGTGCGGTGTTGATATAGGGACGTACAGAGCGGATATCAAAAACGACATCATCAGAAATGAAATGCTCCTCAGGCTGCCGGAGATCGCATGGATGAGCGTGAATTTCAGCGGGTCGAGAGCGACGGTGCTCGTGTCGGAACGGCTTGAAAAACCGGAGGTGTACGATGCATCGGTATATACGGATGTCATTTCCAAAGCGGACGGGATCGTAAAAACCGTCAGGACTCTCAACGGCACGGCACTCGTCAGCCGCGGACAGTCCGTGCTGAAAGGAGAAAAGCTTATCGACGGAAGGATCGAAAGCATCACGGCGCCTCCCGGATATGTCAACGCCTTCGGCAGCGTGATCGCACGGACGCGGCGTGAAGAAAGCGCTGTGTCTCCGGTCAGAATACGGGAAAAAACAGAGTATAAAGCCGGGAAAAACCGTTTTGCGCTCAGAATCGGAAAAAGAAAAATAAATTTTTACTTAAACGGTGGAAAACCTGTTGACGAATGTGATAAAATTATTCATAATTATAAAATCGGGAAAAAGGGAGTTTTCTCACTTCCGCTGACGCTCGTACACGAGAAAATACTTCCTTATACAACCGAAACTGTCACGGTAAATGAGGGCAGACTTATCGGGAAGCGACTGTCGGAAGATCTGAGAAATGAGATCGACGGGGAGATTCTTTCCGAGAGTATATCTCAGAGCGCGGACGGAGAGCTTCTCACCGTCACCGCCCGATGGGAATGTCTTGAAAATATAGCAGAAACCGTAAAGCGGTGAAAGGAAACTGCGAATGATAGAACAGACGATTAAAGTTGACAGGATGGAGCACGTTATCAGCGTGTTCGGTTCCTTTGACCAGAACCTACGTATTATCGAAGAGGATATGAACGTGAAGGTCCTGGATCGGGATGATCTGATCCATATTACCGGCGAGGCGGAGGACGTTATGCTCGCGGAAAAGGCGATCAACGGTCTTCTGACGCTGGCGGCCAAGGGCGAGAATATAGATGCTCAGAATGTCCGGTATATCCTCAAGCTCGTCCGTGAGGGCAAGGACGCAAAGATCGGGGAGCTCGCCGGTGACGTCATATGCATCACGGCCAAGGGAAAACCCATCAAGCCTAAGACCCTCGGTCAGAAGGCATACTGCGATGCGATAAGTAAAAATACCGTGACTCTCGGCATAGGTCCGGCCGGTACCGGAAAGACCTATCTCGCTGTCGCGGCGGCTGTCGCGGCGTTTCGTGCCGAGGAGGTCAACCGCATTATTCTTACCCGACCTGCCGTTGAGGCCGGTGAACGCCTCGGCTTTCTGCCCGGCGATCTGCAGAGCAAGGTCGACCCGTATCTGAGACCGCTCTATGATGCGCTTTTTGATATGCTCGGTGCGGACACTTATCAGAAATATCTTGAAAAGGGCAATATAGAGGTCGCGCCGCTTGCCTATATGCGCGGCAGAACGCTCGATGATAGCTTCATTATTCTCGACGAGGCTCAGAATACCTCACGGGAGCAGATGAAAATGTTCCTCACACGTATCGGCTTCGGCTCCAAGGTGGTCATCACCGGCGATATCACTCAGATAGACCTGCCCGAGGATAAGGTCAGCGGACTGAAGATCGCCATGAAGGTGCTTGACGGGATCGAGGATATAGCCATCTGCACGCTTACAGGCGCCGATGTCGTGCGCCACAGACTGGTTCAGAAGATCATCGAGGCGTATGAGGTCTATGACAAGAAAAATCCCGTGCAGGATGTGAAAAAAATGCCTCCGCACAAAAACTTTAAGAGGAAATGAGAATGGAACACGAGATATATATAAGCCGAGAGGTGAAAAACCTCGGGCATAATGAATCGGCTGCTCTGATAAAAAAAGCCGTGAGCATGGCATTGGATGCCGAAAAGATCAACGTACCCTGCATCGTGAGCGTTATGCTGACCGACGAGGACGGGATACACGCCGTAAACAGGGAGTTTCGCAATGTGGACGCGGCGACCGACGTTCTTTCTTTCCCGATGAACGAGCTTACGCCGGGAGAGTTTGACGCCGATATGTGTGAGCGAGACATGGACACCGGCGCGGTGCTGCTGGGGGATATGATGATCTCTGTGCCGAGATGCGAAAAGCAGGGCGAAGAGTTCGGGCACGGATATAAGAGAGAGCTGATGTATCTGACGGTACACTCTATTCTCCATCTGCTGGGCTATGACCATACGGATGAGGGCGAGATGAAAAAGCAGATGCGTGCAAGAGAGAAAGAGATCATGGGGGATAAGGACGATGACTAAATCGGCAATGATAACCGTATGCGGCAGACCGAATGTGGGCAAATCCACGCTGACAAACGCTCTGGTGGGAGAGAAGATCGCCATAGTATCCGACAAGCCGCAGACCACAAGAAACCGCATCACCGCGATCATTGAGCACGGTGACACCCAGTTCGTTCTTATGGACACGCCGGGCTTCCACAAGCCGAGAACGAGACTGGGCGACTATATGGTGAATGTTGTGCGTGAGAGCGTGGCGGACGTTGATCTTGTGCTGCTGATGGTCGAGCCTGTCGCCGCGATCGGCCCACAGGAGCAGGCACTGATAGATAAGATACGCGAGTGCGGCGCACCGGCAATCCTGCTTATAAACAAGATCGATTCCGTTGAAAAGACGAGGCTTCTTGAGGTCATTTCCGTCTACTCCCGGGCATATGATTTTGACGCCGTCTTTCCGATATCCGCGAAGGAGGGCGACGGACTTGGTGAGCTGCTGACCGAAATGGAGAAATACGCCGCGGAAGGTCCGCATCTTTTCCCGGACGATATGATCACAGATCAGCCCGAGCGCCAGATCTGCGCCGAGCTTATCCGTGAAAAGCTGCTGAAAACTCTCGATAAGGAAATTCCGCACGGCACCGCTGTGGAGATAAGCCGCTTCAAGGAACGCGGTGACGGCGTTATCGAGATAGAAGCGACGATCTACTGTGAAAAGGAAAGCCACAAGGGCATTATCATCGGCAAAAAGGGCGCGATGCTCAAAAAGATCGGCGAGCTTGCCCGCAATGATATGGAGGAATTTCTTGACGCGAAGGTCTTTTTGCAGACCTGGGTGAAGGTCAAGGAAAACTGGCGCGACAGTCTTTCCCTGCTCCGCAATTTTGGCTTCAACGAAGAGTAAAAACTTCCAACTTTATTTCCGTGCCCCTTTGCAGATAATAACGGCGGAGGGACGAAATATGGACAGAACGTTTTTCTGGAAAGAGTTCATCCGCACAGGCGACCCTGTGTGCTATCTGCTATACAGAGAGAGCTGCAGACTGTCGGAAACCATCTGACAGTCTGTGAGGTACATATATGTTTCAGAACACAAAGGCTCTTGTACTGCGCGAGGTACGCTATAAAGAGTCAGACCGGATACTGACGCTGCTTTCCGATACCGGCGGAAAAATCACCGTAAAGGCAAGAGGCGCTCTGAGAAAGGGCAGCAGGATGTCCGCTGCCACTCAGCAGCTCTGCTATGCCGACATGACGCTTTTTTTCAACAGAGGAAAGTGGACGGTCAATGAGGCCGCTGTCATAGAAGACTTTGCGGGGCTGCAAAAGGAGCTTTCCGCCTTTGCTCTGGGCAGCTATTTTGCCGAGTGCATCGATGCCATAGCCGTTGAGGATCAGCCGGATGCGGCACTTCTGCAGCTCGGACTGAATTCTCTCTTTGCCTTGAGCCGCGGAATGTATGACAGGGAACGGATAAAGGCCGCCTTTGAGCTGCGGCTCATGGCTCTGGCGGGGTATACGCCGGATCTGAGCTGCTGCTGCGTATGCGGTAAAACGGAACCGAAAAGACCGTATCTCAGCCTTGCAAGAGGAAGAATATGCTGCGGTGAATGCAGAGACGGCTCCTTTGACGCACCCGTCAGACTCGGCGGAGATTCGCTTGACGCCATGCGGTATATACTCTCGGCTCCGGCAAAAAAGCTCTTTTCGTTTTCAGCCGATAAGGACACTCTGAGAGAGCTTTCAAACGCCGCGGAAAACTATTTGCTCAGACAGACCGAGAGACATTTTGCGTCTTTAACATACTGGAAAAGTATAAAACAATTTGATTTGGAGAACAAATGAGTTTTTTTGAGAAATCACTGAATACACTTGAACTGCCCGCCGTGCTTGAAATGCTTGCAAAGGAGGCGGTCTCGCAGGGCGCAAAAGAAAAGGCTCTGCTGCTGCGTCCCTCAGATGACGCCGCGACGGTAAAGCACCTTCAGGACGAGACTGGGGCGGCAAGACTGATGATGACCTTGCGCCAGAGTCCCGGCTTTTACGGTGTGAAGGATGTACGCGCCAGCCTCTCAAGGGCAAACTTGGGCGGTACTCTCAATACCCGTGAGCTGCTTGACATCGCGGGTGTGCTCCGCTGTTCCCGCTCTGTCAGAGGCTATATCGCCGATGATAAGCTTGGCAAGTCCTGCATCGACCATCTTTTCTACGGTCTGCGGGCAAACAAATTTCTTGAGGAGAAGATAAGCACCTGCATTGTAGGCGAGGATGAAATATCGGACAGCGCGTCGGCTGATCTGACGCACATCCGCCGTCAGATGAGGGCGGCGGCATCAAAAGCGAGAGATGCTCTGCAGAAGATAATCTCCTCGCCGAGCTATGCAAAGGCATTGCAGGAGACCATTATCACAATGCGCTCCGACAGATACGTCGTACCTGTCAAAGCCGAGTTCAAGGGCTCCATACCGGGGCTTGTGCACGATGTTTCCGCCTCCGGCATGACCGTTTTCATTGAGCCTATGGGCGCGGTCAAGGCAAACAACGAGCTTCGTGAGCTTACGGCAAAGGAAAAGCTTGAGATTGAGCGTATTCTTGCCGAGCTCAGTGCCGATTGCGCGGAGCACAGCACGGATATTATTTCCGACTATGAGATTCTTGTCCGGCTTGACCTTATATTTGCCAAAGCAAAGCTGTCATATAAGCTTGACTGTCAGCAGGCGGCGAATGAGGACAGAGGAATAGTTCTGCGCCGAGCAAGACACCCGCTGCTCGACAAAGAGAAGGCAGTGCCGATCGATGTGGAGCTTGGCTCTGAGTTTGATACGCTCGTCATCACAGGCCCCAATACAGGCGGTAAGACGGTCTCGCTGAAAACGATAGGTCTGCTTGCGGCCATGAATCAGTGCGGTCTGCATATTCCCGCCTGCGACGGAAGCAATCTGCCGATATTCAGCCATATACTCGCCGATATCGGCGATGAGCAGAGCATCGAGCAGAATTTATCCACCTTCTCCGCTCACATGACGAATATAGTCAATATACTCAATGAATGTGACGGGAGATCGCTTATCCTTTTTGATGAGCTTGGCGCGGGCACCGACCCGACAGAGGGCGCGGCACTTGCCATCGCCATCATCGAGTACGCCAGAAAGCGCGGCGCGATGATCGCGGCGACGACACATTACGCCGAGCTGAAGGTATACGCCACGAATGAAAAGGGTGTGCAGAACGCATCGTGCGAGTTCGATGTGGAAACTCTCAGACCGACCTACCGTCTTCTTGTCGGTATACCGGGAAAATCCAACGCCTTTGCCATATCAAAACGTCTGGGTCTTACCGACGTTATCATTGAGGATGCAAAAAAGCGTATCAATACGGACAGCGTCAGCTTTGAGGCCACGATCGAAAAGCTCGAACAGACGCGATTGATGCTTGAAAAGGACAGAAACGAGGCACAGCTCAAGCTGAGGCAGGCGGAGGAGAACGCAAAGAGATCGGCGTTTTTAAAGGCGGAGCTGGAGGTCAGGTTGGAAAAAGCCGACCTCAGAGCAAAACGTGAGGCGGAGCGCATCATAAACGATGCCCGTTCCACGGCGGAAGAGGTATTTGCCGAGCTTGACGAGATGAAGAAAAGGGTCAACGAGGAGGACGACGTCCACCGCATCAATGAGGCCCGCTCCGAGCTTCGCAGAAGGCTCAATCTGCATGAAGAAGCATTGAGGGAGCCAAGTGAGCCGGAGAAAGAGGAGACCTCGGCAAGACCCGTGACCGTAGGCGACACCGTGAGACTGAAATCAATGGGGATCACCGCAGAGGTCCTTTCGGTATCCGAGGACAGAACCCTTACCTTAAGAGCGGGCATCATGAATGTGACCGCAAAGGAGGCGGATGTCGTTCTTGTCAACGAAAAGCCTGCCGAAAAAAAACAGACTCTCAGATCCACGGGAACTCAGCTTCACAGCAGCATTTCCACCGAGATCGATCTGCGGGGCATGGAGGCCATAGACGGCGTTATCGCGGCGGAGAGATTTATAGACAGTGCCGTTATGGCGAAGCTTAAGACCGTCACGATCATACACGGAAAGGGAACCGGCGCTCTAAGAGCGGCGATCCAGCAGATGCTCAAGAAAAACAAGGCTGTCAGAACCTTCCGCCTGGGACGCTACGGGGAGGGCGAGAGCGGAGTGACTGTGGTTGAACTGAAATAAATTTCAGTTGTCAAACGGATATTAGATGTATATTTTCACTAAAAGAGTAAAAATTGTTGACGATTGCGGGAAAATTTGATATAACATAAGTAACTATCGGGAATAAGATAGAGAAAAATAACAGAGATCTTTATAAGGAGTGGCGAGTATGATATCAAAAGAAGTAGTCATCAATAATCAGGTAGGTCTTCACGCAAGGCCCGCGACTTTCTTCATTCAGAAAGCCAATGAGTTCAAAAGCAGTATTTGGGTGGAAAAGGATGACCGCCGTGTAAACGCAAAGAGCCTTCTCGGCGTCCTTTCTCTCGGCATTGTCAAGGGCACTTCCGTGACTTTGATCGCTGACGGCGCTGATGAGGAAGCCGCAATTTCCACTTTGGCTGAGCTTATTGACTCTGACTTTTCCGAGTGATTTTTCCTATGCTGAACAAGGGGGCGTGTTTTTCACGCCCCCATTACTATGTTGTCATAAGCAGGAGAAAAGATGAAACAGGAACGTAAAGCCGTAATTGAAATGATAATCTGCGCCTCCCTCTGGAGCATCGCGGGTATTTTTATGAAGCTCATACCGTGGAACGGCTTTGCCGTATCGGGCATGAGAAGTCTTTTTGCCGGTCTGACCTTTGCATTTTATATGCTTATAAAGCGCATAAAACCGGTAATAAACAAAACAACGCTCTCTGCCGGTATTATGACAGGCTGCGTGTATATCTGTTTTTCTGTTGCAAATAAGCTGACAACAGCCGCAAACGCAATTGTGCTCCAGTTTACCTCGCCTGTTTTCATCGTTATTTTTTCAGCGATATTTCTCAAGGAAAGGATCAGGAAAAACGATCTTGCGGTCGTAGTCTGTACTCTTATCGGCATAATGCTCTTTTTCTTCGATGAGCTCGGCACAGGCTATATCTTAGGCAATTTTGTGGCTATCCTTGCCGGTATGTTTATGGCGGGAATGTTTGTCGTAATAGGAAATATTGACGGTGAGAGCCGCTTCAGCGTTATTCTTATCGCCCAGACCTTCACCTTCCTTGTGGGGCTTCCGTTTATTATCGCCACAAAGCCGGCGTTTACCGCGACGGCTCTGACAAGCGTTATCATTCTCGGCGTATTCCAGCTCGGCATATCGTATATATTCTATGTACGGGCATCCATGCACGTCTCACCCCTTGCCTGCTGTCTTATTAGCGCTTTGGAGCCGCTTCTCAATCCCGTATGGGTAATGATCTTTGACGGCGAGACACCGGGTATTTTCGCGCTGATCGGCGCAGTCATCGTAATTACTTCCATAACCGTCTGGTCGGTCATGAAAAACAGAGGGAATAAAGCAAATGCTTGAAACGCTTGCCGAAAAAGCGAATAATCTGCCGATGCTTCCGGGCGTATACATTATGCTGGACGAGCATAATGAAGTAATCTACGTCGGTAAGGCCAAAAAGCTTAAAAACCGTGTGACGAGCTATTTTCACGGTGAACATCTGCCAAAAGTGGCGGCTATGGTCGAAAAAGTGCGGGATTTTAACGTAATTGTGGCGGGAAGCGAATTTGAGGCGCTCGTGCTCGAAAACTCGCTGATAAAACGTCACAAGCCGCAGTATAACATCCTGCTCAAGGACGATAAGGGATACCCTTTTATCCGGGTCGATGTAAAAAGCGAGTACCCGGTCATGAGCATATCCTCACGATCGCCGAAGGACGGGGCAAAGTATTTCGGTCCGTTCGGAGGAAGAGGACAGACGAGAGAGATTATCGGGACGATCTCCAAAGCTCTTTTACTGCCGGACTGCTCGCGGAAGTTCCCGAGGGACATCGGCAAGGAGCGCCCCTGCCTGAATTATCACATGGGCTTATGCGCCGGATGGTGCATCGGGAAAAAGAGCGGTGAGGAATACCGAAGCCTTATGCAGCAGGCCATGCTCATTCTCGACGGAAAGAGCGATGAGCTTACCGCAGCTCTTACACGGCAGATGGAGGAATACGCCGAGGAGCTGAGATTTGAGCAGGCGGCGGAGCTGAGAGACAGAATAAAGGCGATAGAGAGCCTTTCCAATAAACAGCGTGTTATTTCCACTGCCTTTGCCGATACGGACGCCATCGGCTTCTGCCGCGGAGCGAAGACCTGCTTTTCGGTGCTGCACTTTGTAAACGGCGACCTTGCGGGCAAGGAGGTCGAGATGATGGACGAGCCGCTGGAGGACGACAGCGAGGCGCTTTCGGATCTCCTGCTGAGCTATTACGGTTCCCATCGCGGCGGTTGGCCGAAATCCGTTATCCTGCCGTATGAGATAGAGGATCGGGAGGCGATGGAGGAGCTTCTCAGTGAGCTTTCCGGACGCAGGATATATATCGAGACGCCTAAACGCGGCGAGAAGCACCTGCTTGTGCAAAGCGCCATGCTCAATGCCGCGGAGGAGGTAATGCGGCGCACGACCGCGCAGCAGAGAAGCCTCAAAACTTTGGAATGGCTGCAGAAAGCACTGGAGCTTGATGTTTATCCGAAACGTATAGAGGCTTTTGATATTTCAAATCTGGGCGATACCGGAATCGTTGCGGGTATGACCGTACACGTTGACGGCAGGCCGCTCAAACGTGCCTATAAAAAATTCCGGATAAAAGACCTTGAAATCAGGGATGACTATGCCAGTATGCATCAGGCTGTTTACAGACGCTTTAAGCACTATACAGACGGAGACGAGAGCTTTGCGCCCCTGCCGGAGCTGCTGCTTATAGACGGCGGCGACACACACGCTGCCATGGCGGAAAAAGCACTTGCGGAGCTGGGACTTAAACTGCCGGTGTTCGGCATGGTCAAGGATGACAGACACCGCACAAGAGCTCTTGTGTGCTCCGACGGCCGAGAGATCGGCATACAGGGCAATCAGGCGGTATTCGCGCTGATCGGCTCCGTTCAGGAGGAGACCCACAGATTTACGATCGAGTATCAGAGACAGCTGAGAAACGAGGGGTATGCTTCGGTACTTGACAGGATAGACGGGGTGGGTCCGAAAAGACGGGAAGACCTTATTAAAGCCTTTAAATCCGTAAAAGCCGTAAAAAACGCAAGCTATGAACAGCTGTGCCTTGTCGTTCCGAAAAACACGGCACGGACAGTATTCGATTATTTTCACAACGGAGAAGAAAAATGAGAGTTATTACCGGCACAGCCAGAGGCAGAAAACTGAAAACTCCGGAAAACTATGATATCAGACCTACGACGGATAATGTGAAGGAGTCGATATTCAATATTATTCAGTTTGATATCGAGGGCAGAAAGGTACTCGACCTGTTTGCGGGCACCGGACAGCTCGGGATCGAATGTCTGAGCCGCGGGGCGGAGAGCGCGGTTTTCGTTGACAGAAGCCGGGAGGCGGTGAAGATCGTCAGGGATAATCTGGCTGCGTGCGGTTTGAAGGGGACGGTTCTTGAAGCCGACTCCGTATCGTTTCTGAAAACCTGCGACAAATTCGACCTAATATTCATCGATCCGCCGTATGACTCCGATTTATACGAAGAAGTCCTTGATAATATCAATATATTTGACATTTTGCGAGACGGTGGTATAATAATATGCGAAGCGCGGCGCGGCAGGGAAATGCCCGAAATGAGGCCGCCCTACCGTAAGAGCAGAGAATACAATTACGGTTCTGTGAAGCTGTGCAAGTATTATAAGGAGCAGTGAGCATGAGGATCGCCATCTGTCCGGGCAGCTTTGACCCGATCACTCTCGGACATCTGAATATTATACGCCGCACGTCCAGAATTTTTGACGAGGTCATCGTCTGCGTTATGAAAAACGCATCGAAGACAAGTCCGATGTTCACTGTTGAAGAGCGGGCGGCCATGGTCAGAAAAAGTGTTTCAAAATACCCCAATGTACGCGTGGAGACGCCGGACGGTCTTCTGGCGGAATATGCAAAGAACTTTCCCGGGGCTGTTGTTGTGAAGGGTCTCAGAGCCGCGTCTGATTTTGATTATGAATTTCAGATGAATCTGATAAACAAGAAGATCAATCCGGAAATGGAGACGATGTTCCTTACTTCCAGTGAAAAGTATACCTTTCTCAGCTCGTCGATAGTGAGAGAAATAGCAAAATACGGTTCGGATCTGACGGGACTTGTTCCTGATGAAATAAAGGAAGAAATCGCCAAAAAAGCAACTGAGTGGAGGGAAAGATAAATGGAAAACAACGCGGATATCATAGAATTGCTGGATATTCTTTACGGTATGGTAACGGAAGCCTGGGGTGTTCCTCTCGGAAACGACAAATGCATCATCGAGCGTGACAAGGCAGTGGAGATCATCAACGAGATAAAAGAAAATCTTCCCACCGCTCTGGCTGAGGCCAAGCGTCTTGTAGCCGCAAGAGATGAGTTTATCGGCAATGCCAAACGTGAGGCCGAGTCCATGCGTAAGAGTGCCGAGGAAAAGGCGAGAGCCATGATCGAGGAGCAGGAGATCGTCAGAGTTGCCCGTGCAAGAAGCAGTGAAATGATCAATGCCGCCGAGACGAAATCCAATGAGCTTCGCCGGGTGGCAAGCGAATATGTTGACGAGATCATGCGCCAGACCGAGGTCAACGTCAGCGATACACTTGCAAAACTGCAGAGTGCGCATAACGCTTTTAAGTCTATGGGCGGAAACACCGTTCAGCGTCAGCCGGCACAGCAGGCGTCCGGCAGTGTTCCTTCAGCCGCCGCCAAACAGACTGCGGCACAGAATGTTCAGACAGCCGTGCCGACAGCGGTACCTCAGATGCCGAAGCGCCAGGGCGCTGCCGTGATGAAAATTCAGAGAGAGAGCTGATCGTTTTCTACATATTGTGGTCTCATGGCCCGATAACAGCGTATACTGTTATCGGGCCATTTTTATTCAGAGCTTATCGGGAATAACGTAAAAAAAGACAAAAAGAGTCAAAAAAAGTCAAAGTAATTTCCTTGATTTTTTGCCTGCTGACCCATATAATTGTAAACGAAGTGGGTAAATGTGGTGCGAAATGGTTTATAATCCCACAACAAGGGAGGCTGCGGAAGGTGACAGGTGAATATCAGCATTCCCTGGATAACAAGGGAAGAATATTTATTCCTGCAAAGCTCAGAGAAGAACTGGGCGATGTATTTTATATAACTATTTCAATGGACAGATGTCTTTGCGCATACAGCAGTGAAAACTGGCGTGTATTATCCGAGAAGGTGAGCGCAATGCCATATGTTAAGCAGCGCAGAATGCGTCCGCTGTTTGCGCACGCGGCAAAATGTGAGCTTGACAGTCAGGGACGTGCTCTTATTCCGGCAAATCTGCGTGAGTTTGCCGGCCTTGAAAAGAATGTTTCGGTGATAGGCTGCAATAACCACGCGGAGCTATGGGACAGCGCTTCATGGGAACAAATATATGCCGAAGAGACTACGCCCGAAAATATTGCCGCTGTTATGGAGGAGCTTGAGTTCTGATGAGTGAAGGAAAGCATATCTCTGTGCTCCTTGACGAGTGCATCGAAAATCTGAACATCAGACCGGACGGAATATATGTCGACGGAACGATGGGCATGGGCGGTCATTCCTTTCAGATAGCCTCAAGACTGACCACCGGAAGACTTATCTGCATCGACAGAGATCCGGTAGCCATAGAGCGTGCCGGAAAACGTCTCGCTCCGTTCGGTGATCTTGTGACCATAGTACACGGCAATTTCTGCGATACATCGCGAATTCTGGATGATCTTGAGATCCGGGGCGTTGACGGAATGCTTTTTGACCTCGGCGTTTCATCTCCGCAGCTTGACGAGATCGAACGCGGCTTTTCGTATATGGGAGATGCACCCCTCGATATGAGAATGAACAGCGAGGACGCACTCAAAGCAAGCGATATCGTAAATACATATACCGAGGACAGACTCAACCGTATATTCTGGGACTACGGTGAGGAGCGGTATGCAAGAAGAATAAGCGCGGCAATAGTAAAATACCGTGAAAAAAAGCCCATAGAGACGACGCTGGAGCTCGTTTCGATCATCAGGTCGGCGCTTCCGGCACCGGCTCTCAGAGAAAAGCAGCACCCCGCGAAAAGATGCTTCCAGGCAATACGCATAGCGGTGAACGACGAACTCGGTGCTGTGGCAGCCATGATGGAAACGGCTCCCGACAAGCTCAATACCGGCGGAAGGCTGTGCGTGATAAGCTTCCATTCCCTTGAGGACAGGATCGTAAAAAACGGTATTGCCGCAAGAGAAAACGGCTGCACGTGCCCGAGAGAGGCGCCGGTTTGCACCTGCGGATTTGTAAAGACTCTCAGATCCGTCAGCCGTAAACCTATCCTTCCCACACAGGAGGAGCTGGAGAACAACCCGCGTTCCAGAAGCGCGAAGCTGAGAGTTGCGGAGAGAGTATAAATGCTGAAAAAACTGTCCCGTTCACTTTTCTGCGCGGTCGTATATGTTTTTTCCTCGGGACTTCTGATCATTTCGCTTCTCGTATCGATCCGCATCACGGCTCTATGGGACGAAGTCACATCGGCTCAGCATATAGTGGATGAGCTGAAAGAGGAAAATACGAGGCTGACGAACGAATATGAGAGCAGCATCAGCCTTGAAGAGATTGAAAACTACGCGACAACGCAGCTCGGAATGTGCCGATGCACAAATGAACAGATAGAATATATAGTTTTGAAATGATCTGTGTGTGATAATCTCTGGCTGACACGAATATACTGAATATATATTTGTGACAAGGAGAGAATTAATGCGCACTGAAAACGGTAAATCCGGCTATGCCGCTAGACCGACCGGACAGATGCTCCGCCGCACACTTGTTCTGATGGCCGTGTGCGGCGGTGCTGCATTTGCGCTCCTGCTCGGAAGGCTCTACAAGCTGCAGATAACGGACCATGAGAAATACGAGTCTCTTGCGATCGCCCAGCAGCTCCGGCAGACGCCCACGGCAAGGGCAAGAGGTACGATCCGTGACAGGAATTTAAAGCCGCTGGCTGTGAGCGCGTCGGTCGACAATGTATATCTCAGCCCGGCCGAGATCGAAATGTACGGTGAGGATAAGGAGCTGATCGCGGACGGTCTGTCCGAAATATTGGGGCTTGACCGATGTGATATACTGGATAAGGCGTCACAGAAGGGCTCCTGGTATGTAACGGTCGCCAAAAAAGTCGAGAGTGAGACAGCAGAGAAGATAAGAAAGTTCAAAGCCGAAAACTCGCTTATGGGAGTACGGCTCGAAACGGATATAAAGAGATATTATCCGAACTCCTCGCTCGCCTGCCATGTGATCGGCTTTGTCGGTACGGACAACAGCGGTCTGGAAGGTATCGAGGCGCAGTATGAGTCGGTGCTTGCGGGTACAAAGGGCAGTACGCTCAGAGCCACAAACGCCTACGGCACGGAGCTGCTGATCAACGGATTTGAGGAATACAGACCCGGCGAGAGCGGACTGGATGTCGTTACAACGATAGATACCGGCATACAGTACTTTATTGAAAAGCATCTGAGACAGGCTGTGGCGGACTATGACATTCAAAACGGTGCCGGCGCGATCGCGATGGATGTGAACACGGGTGAGATCCTTGCCATGGTGTCACTTGACGGGTATGATCTCAACAACTTCCTCGACGTCAGCGATGAAGTAAAGCAGGAAATGGAGCTTGCGCCCGACGAAGAAACGGCTTCGGAGATACTGAGAAACGCCCAGACACGGCAGTGGCGGAATAAAGCTCTGTCAGATACCTATGAACCCGGCTCTACCTTCAAGATCATCACGCTCGCCATGGCGCTTGAGGAAAACGTCGTTTCGGAAAATGACAGCTTTTACTGTCCGGGAAGCGTCAGCGTCGTGGGACGCACAACACCGATCCGCTGCTGGAAAAGCGGAGGCCATGGCTCACAAAATCTGACGCAGGCCGTGCAGCACTCCTGCAACGCCGCTTTCGTGAATATCGGTCAGAGAGTCGGTGCAGAAAAGTTTTACGAATACTGCGACGCGTTCGGCTTTCTTGAACTGAGCGATGACGATGACGCCTCGCTAACCGCAAGGACCGGCATTGATCTTGCCGGAGAGAGCGGCAGTATCTGGTGGAGCCGTAATGTGTTCTGCTCAAAGAAAAATCTGTCCCAGCTCGCTGCCGCTTCGTTCGGACAGACCTTCACTATAACGCCGCTGCAGCTTATCACGGCGGTGAGCGCCTGTGTAAACGGCGGACATCTGATGCAGCCGTATGTAGTGAAAGCGCTTCTCCGGCCGGACGGTACGCCTGAGCTTGAAAAACAGCCCCGGGAGCGCCGGCAGGTCATAAGCGAGGAGACGAGCGCCAAGGTTCGCTCCATTCTCGAAAAGGTAGTGGGCGACCCCAATGAGGGCACGGGACGCAACGCGGCCGTGGCCGGATATCGGATCGGCGGAAAGACCGGTACCAGTGAAAAGGTAAGTCTTGAAGCCAAAACCGGACAGAAGGAATATATTGTCTCTTTTATCGGCTTTGCTCCTGCCGACGAGCCGAAGATTGCAGTCCTCATTTTCCTTGACACCCCGTCGAATGAGTCGGGGATATACATAAGCGGCGGTCAGATGGCGGCGCCGGTCGTGGGACGCATGATGGCCGATATCCTGCCGTATCTCGGTGTGGAGGCGGACGGAGAGAGCGGAAGGAACGAATGCTCTATGCCGATGCTTATCGGCGAGCCGCTTTATAAGGCGCGGGAAAGCGTCTCCGACAGCGGCTTAAGATGCCGTACGATCGGGGAGGGGGACACGGTGACGGATCAGCTCCCGGCAGCGGGAACACTGATAGCGCCAGACAGTGAAGTGATACTCTATCTCGGAGCGGAGATATCTCAGGAGAATGAAGCCGTACCGGATCTTGCCGGAATGACTTTTTCACAGGCCAGAGACAGCCTTTCCTCGCTGGGACTGTTTATGAATACGATCTCTCCCGCAGAGAATGCCCAAAAGCGCATTGTGTGCTGGCAGAGCATCAGCTCCGGGACGACGGTAAAACATGGCAGTGTGATCGAGGTCACACTGATCGACGGCGATGAGACTATATTGGGAAAGTATTAAAGAGGTAAGAAATGAAGCTGAAAGATCTTGTAAAATATGTAAATATAGTATCCTGTACGGCTGATGAGGATACCGAGATAAGCGGAATAAGCTATAACTCAAAGCTGACAGAGCCCGGAGATATATTTGTAGCGATCAAAGGTCTGAGCGTTGACGGACACAAATATATTCCCGCTGCGGCGGAAAAGGGCTGCGCCGTCGTGCTGTGTGAGGATATTCCGGAGCTCGGTGTGCCGTATATTCAGACCGACGACTGCCGTCTCGCACTGGCAATGATCAGCAGCGTATTTTACGGCGAGCCCTCAAAGCAGATGAAGATGATCGGTTTGACGGGCACCAGCGGCAAGACGACTTCAAGCTATCTCATCAAGCATATCCTGGAACAAAAGCTCAACGCCAAGGTCGGTCTTATCGGCACTAACGGGAACATGATAGGCGATGAGCATATCCACACCGAGTTCACAACGCCCGAGAGCCTTGAACTGCACGGGCTTTTCAGACGTATGGCGGACGCGGGATGCACGCATGTCGTCATGGAGGTCTCTTCGCATTCGCTGGAGATGAACCGTGTGGCAGGAATTCATTACGATGTGGCGGAGTTTACAAATCTCTCGCAGGATCACCTTGACCTCCACGGCACTATGGAGGCGTACGCCGCGGCAAAGAGAAAGATATTTTCCCGCTGCGATGTCGGCTGCGTCAATGCCGACGACAAATGGAGCGGCTTCATGAAGGAAGGGGCTTCATGTGAATTCAGCACCTTCGGCGCGGAAACGATCGAAGCCGACCTTACGGCAAACGATATTCGTCTGAGCGCCTCGGGCGTGCGCTTTGCCGCCGTCTGCGGAAATGAGCTTACGCTTGTAAGACTCGGAATACCCGGTATGTTTTCCGTACATAATGCACTCGGAGCAATATCCGTCTGCATGGCTCTGGGCGTTTCTCTTTCCGACTGTGCCGATGCCCTTTCGTCGGCAAAGGGCGTAAAGGGCAGGATGGAGCTCGTTCCGACGGACGGTGATTACTCTGTCGTTATCGACTATTCCCATAAGCCCGATGCGCTGGAAAAAGTCCTGAAAACTCTCAGACCGGTCACAAAGGGGAGACTTATAACGCTTTTCGGCTGCGGCGGAGACAGAGACAGGGCAAAACGTCCCCTTATGGGCGCAATTGCGGCCGACAACTCCGACTTTGTCATCGTGACAAGCGATAACCCGCGCACAGAGGAGCCCCGTGAGATCATCCGGCAGATCACCGAGGGAATGAAAAACAAACGTACTCCCAAAAAAGTGATATGCGACAGGGTGGACGCGATACACTGGGCTATTGACAACGCACGTCCCGGTGATGTAATATTATTAGCCGGAAAAGGTCACGAGGATTATCAGGTGGTGGGGCATGAAAAGCACCGCATGGACGAACGTGAGATCGTAGCCGAATGGCTGGAATTGAAAAGAAAAACCTCTGCCGCAAAATGATTATATTTTCGCGTGCCGTGATTCATGGAGCATAGAATGACGATTAAGCTGATTTGCGCCTTTGTGCTGTCCTTCCTTTTTGCGACGGCCTTCGGCAAATATTATATCCCCTGGCTCAGGAAACAGAAAGCCGGTCAGGAGATAAGACAGGACGGACCTACCTGGCATAACAGCAAGGCCGGCACTCCGACGATGGGCGGCGTGATCTTCATAGGCGCTGTTTGCCTTGCCTGCCTGACGGTGGGCTTTGAAGGGATGCTCCGTGGAGAATATGTGCATATCTTTGTTTTGCTGTTTGCCCTTGTTTTCGGCGCCATCGGATTTCTGGATGACTGGGAGAAAATAAAGAAAAAGCAGAATTTAGGACTGACAGCACGGGCTAAATTTCTCCTCCAGCTTGCCGCGGCGCTCGTTTTTGTACTCCTTATGCGCCAGATAGGCTATCTCACGCCCAACCTCTACATCCCGTTTTTCAACAGAAGCGTACTGATGCCGGAGTGGCTTTACTTTATCCTTGCAGCTTTTATTATCGTGGGCACTGTCAATGCGGTCAATATTACAGACGGCGTTGACGGTCTTGCCACAGGGACTTCGATCCCGGTCTTCCTCTTCTTTGTCGTTATCAGTATCGTGTGGGGGGAAAACTACTCGGAGCTCGGTATATTCGCCTCCGGCATGGTCGGCGGTCTTATGGGCTTTCTCGTATATAATTTCAATCCGGCAAAGTGTTTTATGGGCGATACAGGTTCCCTGTTTCTGGGAGGGGCGATCGCGGCGCTGGCTTTTGCATACGATATGCCCATGATCCTTATTACCCTCGGTATCGTATTTATTCTTGAGACGCTTTCCGATATCATACAGATCACCTATTTCAAGCTCACGCACGGAAAACGTATATTCAAAATGGCACCCTTCCATCATCATCTGGAAATGGGCGGATGGACAGGAAAAAAGTGGAAGGAAAAAGAACTTTTTGTTTTGTTTACAGGCATATCTTTTGCCTTTGCCGTCATATCATTTATTGGAGTCTATCAGAGATTTCTGATATAATGATCTGAACGGAACTGAGTCGGGGAGGTGGTTTGATGCGTTATGACAGCGGCCGCCTCCCCGACTTTTCCGTATCTGAGGGGGAAAAGACCGTGCGGAGGGCGGACGGATCGTTTCTGACGCTTATCCTTATTCTGCTTACCACAGGTGTTATAATGGTCCTGTCCTCAAGCTATGCAAGAGCATATTATGACCCGGGCAATATCACCGGCGGGAGCGCCGTGTATTTTTTTGTTCGACAGCTTCTATATGCACTGGCAGGTGTCGCGGCGATGCTGTTTGCCTCACGTCTGCCGATGGATTTTTACAGGAAAAATTCGTTTTATTTCATGGTGGCTGCCGTTGTTTTACTTGCGCTCGTACCATTTATCGGTGTTAAGGCAAACGGTGCAAGAAGATGGATCGGTATAGGCGGTCTTACGCTCCAGCCCTCGGAGATAGCAAAGCTTGCAATAATTCTCGAATTTTCTTCTATGATTTGCAAATTTAGGACTGGCATGAGTACGGTCAGATATGGTATAATACCATTTACGGCAGTTTTGATTTTGATTGTCGGACTGCTGGTGCTCGAACCTCATTTCTCCGCTTCGATCATCATTATTGCCATAGGCGGCGTCATGATGTTTCTGGGCGGGGTAAGACTCGGCTGGTTTGCAGGAGCGTTTATCCTGGCGGGAGGCGCTGTTGCGGTACTTCTCACTATGTTTCCGTATGCCTCGAGCCGGATCGTCACATGGAGAGATCCTTTTGCAAGCTCTTCGGATGAGGGTTATCAGATCATCCAGTCACTCTACTCCATCGGCTCCGGCGGATTAAGCGGTCTGGGACTCGGCGGCAGTCGGCAGAAATATCTCTTTCTTCCGGAAGAGCATAACGACTTTATTTTTTCCGTCGTGTGTGAGGAGCTCGGATTTATCGGTGCTGCTCTTATTCTTGTTCTTTTTTCACTGCTGATCATCCGTGGCTACTGTATAGCCATGAGATGCGGCGATCGGTACAGTCTGCTCGTCTGTGCCGGAATAACCTCGCTCCTTGCGATACAGGTGTTTCTGAATATTGCGGTCGTGACGAACCTCGTTCCGTGCACGGGCATATCTCTTCCGTTTTTCAGCTACGGAGGAACGGCTCTTATCATAGAGCTTTTTGAAATGGGGATCGTACTCAGTGCTTCCAGAGATATATTCTGACTATATCGGAAAGGTCAAAAAAATGAAATTTCTGTTTACCTGCGGCGGAACCGCCGGACATATAAATCCCGCACTTGCCGTTGCCGGCCGGCTCAGAGAGCTCATGCCGGACTGCGGCATCCTTTTCATCGGCGCGGACGGCAATATGGAGACCGAGCTCGTTCCGAGAGAGGGATACGATATCAAAACAGTGACGGTCACAAACCTGAGCCGCGGTCATGATATGGAGGCGCTCAGACATAATCTGCATACGGTCAGGAATGCGGCGGCAGCAATCCGCCAGTCAAAAAAGATCATAAAGGATTTTTCACCGGACATCGTGGTCGGAACCGGCGGTTATGTGTGCTTTCCCGTCATCGAGGCGGCGGAGGAACTCGGAATACCGTCTGTCGTCCATGAGAGCAACGCCGTGCCCGGGCTGACAACAAAGCTTCTCGCCGACAGAGTGCAAAAGATCATGGTGGGTTTTTCCGACAGTGTGAAGCACTACCGTCATACCGACAGAGTTGCCGTAACCGGGACGCCGGTCCGGGGGCAGTTTGACAAATACACAAAGGCACAGGCAAAAGCCGAGCTCGGACTTGACGTTGATAAGCCTCTTGTCGTCTCCGTATGGGGCTCTCTCGGCGCCGGATTTATGAATAAGCTTTTTGCGGAGATCATAACGGGAGATGCGCTTGACGGAAGCTTTGAACTTATCCACGCTGTGGGCAAAAGGTATTATTCCGATTTCTGCAATAAGATCGGAAATACTGACCTTGCCTCTCAATGTGCGGATATACGGGAGTATATTTTCGATATGCCCCGCGTCATGGCGGCAGCAGATCTGATCCTCTGCCGCGCCGGAGCCTCCACACTCGCGGAATTATGCTATATGGGCAAGCCGGCGATCATTGTACCCTCACCGAATGTGACGAACAATCATCAGGAGCGAAACGCGAGGGTGCTGGAAAGCGCAGGAGGCGCGAAGGTCATTCTGGAAAGTGAGCTGTCGGCAAAGCTCCTTGCAGACGAGATAAAGGCGCTTGCATTTGACAGGGAGAGACTTGAAAGAATGTCAGAAGCCATGAGAACTCTTGCAGTCAGGGATTCCGCAGACAGGATATGCGGCGTTATTCTGAGCACTGTAAAATGACCTGAATTTAAAAAAGCCGTTTTGCGAGCGAAAAACGCACAGGACACTCTTCCCTTGCATAGTATGGGATGATATGAAGCACGGGAAGGAGTTTTCTGTATATGGATATATGGCGGATCACCGGAGAGAGAAAACTCGAAGGAAGCTGCACGGTCCAGGGGTCAAAAAACGCCACGCTTCCTGTTATGGCAGCCTCGCTGATATGTCCTGCCGGAACGGAGCTTTTCAATGTGCCGCAGCTGAGCGATGTTGACTCTGCCCTGCGTATTCTGCGCCATCTGGGCTGCAGAGCGTATCAGCAGGGGAACAGCGTCTATATAGATTCAACAGCGATCTCCGACAGTACTATTCCGGAGCATCTTATGGAAGAAATGCGCTCATCCGTTTTCTTCCTCGGCGCTCTGACGGCCCGCTGCGGCGAGGCAAGACTGTCCCTGCCCGGCGGATGCCGACTCGGGAAAAGACCGATAGATCTCCATCTGGACGCTCTCCGGCGCATGGGCGCGGAGATAGAGGAAAACGGCGGAGAGATACTCTGCCGTGCAAGGCAGCTCACAGGCTGTGAGATCACGCTCGGATTTCCGAGTGTGGGGGCAACCGAAAACATCATGCTTGCCGCCTGTGCGGCAAAAGGGAGCACTGTGATACGCGGCGCGGCGAGAGAACCGGAGATATCGGCACTTTCGGACTATCTTATAAGCCTCGGAGCCGAGATCACGGGCGCCGGAACATCGAGCATAACCATTGAAGGCTTCAAACCGAGAAAGCAGACACATTTCAGAATTATTTCCGACCGGATCGCCGCATCCACGCTCATGTGCTGTACGGCGGCAGCCGGCGGCAGGGTCGAGCTGAGAGATGTTGTTCCGGAGCATTTTTCCACGGTCACCGATGTCCTCGCCGGATGCGGATGTGATATGATACGCACCGGAGATACGCTGACCGTCTCTGCGGGAGGGAGGCTCTCTTCTCCCGGGTACTTCTCAACGGAGCCTTACCCGGGCTTTCCGACTGATGCACAGCCCGTGCTGATGGCTGCTTTACTGAAAGCCTCCGGCACTACATATATTCGTGAAAAAATTTTTGAAAACCGTTTCCGTCAGGCTGCGGAGCTGAGAAAGCTCGGAGCGGATATAGAAACGGACGGGAACCTCGCCTGCATAAAAGGCAGAGAACGTCTTTACGGCAGCCGACTGGAAGCGACCGATCTTCGCGGCGGAGCCTCCATGGTCGTGGCAGCGCTCGGGGCGGAAGGAGAGACGGTGATCTGCGACAGCGGACATATTTCACGAGGCTACGAGGAACTTGATAAGGTGCTCTGCTCCCTCGGAGCGGATATTAAGGCAACACCGCACAATACGTCTGCGGCAGCTGACGGATAAAATGTGCCCTGATTTTGTCATTTTTTCTTGAAATACACAAAGTATTCCTGCAAAAAAATGCCTTCATCAGAACCCATTTTCTCTCGCCATCTGCTCTTGCCGCATTATGCGGTATTGCCTTAAAAAAACTGATCGATACTGAGAGGATATTTCCGATGGCAGCTACAAACAGAGGAATTCAGCCGTCCGCAGACAAGCGCGGTGATTTTATGATGGCCCGGCACCGCAGTACGATAAGTCCCCCCCTGATGTTTGTTATCGTAATTGTGGCTATAATATTCGTAATGAGTGTGTTTTTCCGCGTCTCCGATATAGAAGTCGTGGGAAATTCACATTACTCGGACACGGAGATCATTCGCGCGATCGATATCGAGGAAGGCGACAACCTCTTTTTCTTTGACCGTTTTGCGGCGATCAGCCGTGTTTTCGCAAAGCTTCCGTATATCGAAGAGGTCACGGTCGTGAGGAAACTGCCAAGTAAGGTGACAATAGAGGTAACGGAGAGTACGGCGCTTGCATATATCGCTATCGGCGATGAAATGTGGACGATGGATCACGGCTGCAAGATCCTCGGTAAAGCCACGCCCGAAGAGGTAGGCAGTCTTGTGCGCGTCGACGGGATAGACCCGGGCACCCTTCTTATAGGAGAACCTCTTACGACATCTGAGGGTGACACCGCCGTTGTCGAACAGCTTGCGGAGATACTCTATCAGGTACAGGAGAGAGGACTGACGAATAAAACGACTCTGATCGAGTTTATCAGCTCCTCGGACGTTCAGCTGAGCTATGGCGGACAGTTTACGGTAAAGCTCGGCGGAGCGGATAATATTGAGCATAAATTCGGTATGCTCGTTTCGGTTCTCGGAAAGCTGAGCAGCGGTGATGTGGGATTGATCGATCTTTCATCGGGAAATAAGGCTCATTTCATGTCAGAATGAGGCATATTACATTTTGCTTACAAAAAAATTTCAGAAATTTGCAAATACCACTTGACCAATACAAAAAAATGTAATATTATAAGAAGCGAAATTTTTGAAATTTATCCTTAACAGGTTTTATAAGAGACATAGGAGGCAGTAATATGGACTTCAAAGCCGAGGCAGGTCCCGAGAATGTTGTTACGATAAAAGTCGTAGGCGTAGGCGGCGCCGGAAATAACGTAGTAAACAGAATGGTCAGAGCAGGTACACAGGGTGTAGAATTCATTGCCATCAATACCGATAAGCAGGCTCTGGCGATTTCCAATGCCGATCAGAAGCTTCAGATCGGTGAAAAAATGACCCGCGGTCAGGGCGCAGGTTCCGATCCGGAGATCGGCAAGCGTTCCGCGGAGGAAAGCCGCAATAACATTGCAAAGGCCGTCGAGGATGCGGATATGGTGTTCATCACGGCCGGTATGGGCGGCGGTACGGGCACCGGCGCGGCTCCCACGGTTGCCGAGCTCTGCCGTGAGGCCGGTATACTCACCGTCGGCGTTGTTACAAAGCCCTTCAAGTTTGAGGGCAAGCGCCGTATGGATCAGGCGAATGCCGGTATCAAGGAGCTGCTCGGAAGAGTTGACTCCCTGCTGATCATTCCCAATGACAGACTCAAGTTTGCCACCGACCAGAAGGTCACGCTTGCAAACGCATTCGAGATCGCAGATGATGTCCTTCATCAGGCTGTCACAAGCATCTCCGATCTTATAAAGAACACCGGATTTATCAATCTGGACTTTGCCGACGTCTCCTGCATCATGCGTCAGGCGGGCTTTGCTCATATGGGCGTGGGACACGCAGCAGGCAAGGGCAAGGCAGAGGATGCTGCAAGAATGGCAGTTTCAAGCCCGCTGATGGAGACCTCCATAAACGGTGCGAGAGGCGTTCTTATCAATATCACCGGCTCTGAGGATATGGATCTTGAGGATGTCGAGACCGCTGCCAATCTTGTTCAGGAGGCCGCTCATCCCGATGCGAATATTATCTTCGGTGCTACCTTCGACGATACGATGCAGGATGAGATCAGAGTCACCGTTATCGCGACAGGCTTTGAAGAGGGTATGTCCTTTGGCGGGACGAACGAAGCAGACGAGCAGTCTGTTAAGACCGGCGCTTCAAAGTCGATCGGAACGACACGCGAGAGAACGACCGGTCTGTTTACCGGCGCTTCCGAGAAGGCTTCGGCAGGTGTATCTGCCTCTTCGATCGCTCCCCCTCCTCTTGTAAGCTCGGCGGAGAGCCGTCAGAGTGCCGCTGTCAAGCCTCAGGAAACTCCGGCAGAGGATCCTTTTGACAGTATTTTCAAGATCTTTAACGCCAACGGCAACAAATAATCCGGTCATAAATATCTTAACGCCCCCCGACCAGCGTAAAACTGTTCGGGGGGCGTGTTGCAGGAGTATACGGTGAAAAGAATAATACTATTTTGCAAACGGTTCGGTGAGATATATTCAAAAAGTCAGGCAACCGCTATTTCGGCAGCTTTGTCCTTTTATGTTACGCTGACTTTTTTCCCGATGATGATCTGTCTTTATACGCTTCTCGGGAATAATTATGACAGACTGAAGCGTCTGCTTGATTTTCTTGAAGGCTTTCTTCCGGGGAATGCGGTCGGTTTTCTGGAGGAATTTATCAATTACATTGCTGAAAACAACAGACCGGCTATGCTTATTGCCGGAATAATCGTACTTCTGACGTTTTCGTCATCCGCAATACGTCAGTTCCATAATTTTATCGGTGTAATGCAGGGGGGAAACAAGTTTTCCGGGATCTCCTTCTATATTTTCAGCGTTATATTTTCGGTGATTTTTCTTGCAGCGGTGTATTTTGCCATTCTTGTCATGTTTACGGGTGAGAACTTCCTTGCGTGGATCGAAACTACTTTCCCGTTCATCGAAATACCTTATGACTGGAAAACCATTCGCTATCCGCTGCTCGGACTTGTGTTCTTCCTGTTTATTCAGGGACTGTATTCGACTTCAAAGCGCAGGACGGATATGTATTCCACAGCCTTGGGAAGTCTGCTGAGCACGGTGAACTTTGTTCTGATCACGATGCTGTTTTCGATGTTTATTGCCAAATCGGGAAACTATCCTCTTGTATACGGCTCTCTTGCATCGATCGTCCTTTTTATGCTGTGGCTGTATTACTGCTGTCAGGTAATATGCATCGGTGCTGTTTTCAACATCGCGGTCAGAGACAGCAGAATGGAGCGACTGAGAGCGGAGTATGACATAGAAAGCTTATGACATGAATTTGTCGATCGCCTCGTTCAGCGCTTTGATCTGTTCGGCATTGTCGCCCTCGCCCTCGGTTATGCAGTGCTCCAGATGATCCTTGAGGATGACTCTGGCTGTACTGCTCAGAGCCGAGCGGACTGCGGCCAGCTGGACGAGCACCTCTGTACAGTCACGACCCGATTCGACCATGCGTTTTACGGATTCCAGATGACCGATTGCACGGGACAGCCTGTTGATCACGGCTTTTGTCTGTGTGTGCGTATGAGCGTGTTCGCCGGAATGTATTGCTTCGTCACCGTGGTCATGAATATAGATCTCTTCATCTGTTCTGTGCATTTTTCCCTCCGAGAATTAATAAGTAATCGAGCGTTGATCCGGCGAGTGCCGAAGCTGAATTATACCGGCTTTTATCAGACGGCGGATAAAGTCTGCTTTTTACCGGAGAAAGATTGATCAGCGTTTACCTGAGCTGCCTGTCACGGTCTGCGTTCAGCGGGCTGTGACATTTTTATACTTAATGAGTGATAAAACATTTAAATCCTGCGGATGCCTGATATTATTTTATGGCGTACTCGTTTACCCAGCCGTTAACAGCCCGGATCGCGGGAGTATCACAGCGACCGGTTGTTTCAAGCACAAGGATGTCATTGCGTCGGGTGAAAAAGGCTGTCAGAGCGTTTCTGCGCTCCTCAAGGGTAGGGTCGAGACGCAGGGCGTCCCGCAGACTTGCCGTGTTCGTGCCGCCTTTGAAAACGCCTATTAAGGGTGTATCCGATGAGAGCAGCTCCGTAAGCGCCGAATAAAACTCCGGAACCAGAAGATCGGCGCCTCCAAACTCATCACATACGGAAAAGCTGTAGTTTTCTGCCTCGCGGAGAAGCTTCACGCCGTAATATCTGAATACATCGCTGTCGAGCCGGAACGGGGAAACAGAGCAGTCAATAAATCTTTCGGCCGTAAAGCCTTTAACACTGTCTGCATCTGCTGCGGGAGCCATGTCGAAGCCGATAAGCGCCCCTTCGCTGTCATGTGCCCTATATGTTATAAATCCTCCGGCATATTTCATGCGTGCCCCGAGAGCACGGCGGATCATTGTCGTTTTGCCGCAGCCGGAAGCACCTGTAAGCAAGAGCTTTCTTTTCACATTGCTCCTCCATACGGATAAAATGATCGGATAACAGCAATTATATACGTACAAATGCAATTTGTAAATCGGTAAATTGTTATAATTGTGGAAAACGACGAATAGAAAACAGACTATTGACAGAAGAGAGATATAAATTAATAATAGGATGTAAAAGAAGGGAGCGGATCATATGACTGCAACTGTTGTTAATGCACTTGCCATTATTATCGGAGGGCTGATAGGCTCTGTATTCGGGAATAAGATAAAAGAAAAATATACGAAGAACATCATGCTCGTTATGGCGATGATCGTCGCGATCATAGGCATTCAGGGGGCGGTTGCAGCGACCGATATACTTGCGCTCGTTATCTGCTGTGTGCTCGGTACGGTGATAGGAACCGCACTGAAGCTGGATGATGCGATAAACTCCTGCGGGGATAAGCTGAAATCAAGGCTTTCCGGTACGGTCATAGGAAAGGGAAGCATAGGAGATGCATTTGTGACTGCAACGCTTCTTTTCGGCGTAGGCACCATGGCGATACTCGGCTCGATACAGGCCGGTATCAATAAGGACTACGGGATACTGTTTACAAAAAGCGTAATGGACTTTGTAAGCGCCATCGCTTTCTCGGCTGCCATGGGTCCCGGAGTGATATTCTCGGCGATCCCGATATTCGTCTTTCAGGGAGCGATAACCCTTTTGGCGGGAGTTGCGGAACCGTATCTGACAAAGGACGTCATCACTGCCATGTCTGCTGCCGGCGGACCGATATTTATGGGAATGGCAGTGAATATGCTTGAGCTGAGAGAGGAGAGAGTAAAAATAGGCGATATGCTGCCGGCTATTTTCATGCCGATCATATACCTCCCTCTGGCAGAGCTGCTTAAATCCCTGTTCTGATATGGCTTCTGAACATAATGTGAATATCACTGCGGAAAATGTATATAATACTTTACAGTGTAAGCCACTGAAACAAAACTGAAAAATAAACAGCAAACAATTCAAAAACTGAAATAATGATATTTAACAGACAAAAAGCAATGCGCGTCTCTGAAATGCGGACGGACTTGGAAAAAATTTTCAAAAAACTCTGCTGTTTTTGAAAAATATACTTGATTAATTAAAAATAACAGTATATAATAAACCTCAGAAAGCGTGCATTTGTAAGATATACAGATGTAAATATAATATTTGATTATAAGGACGGTTTCAATATGGAACTTACTAAAAGCGAACTTGAAATCATGAATGTCATCTGGAAAGCAGACAAACCTCTGACCCGCGGCGAGATACTCAGATACTCAAACGATAAAACATGGAAAGACAGCTCTATTCATATCCTGCTCAACGGGCTTATGAAGAAAGGCGCCATTTCGGAAGCCGGCTTTGCAAAAAGCGGAAAGACTTTCGGTCGTGTCTATGCAGCCACTCTCAGCGGTGAAGAGTATTACAGCTCCAAGGTGTTTTCTTTCTGCGGCAAGGAGGGAGTTGCGGATTTCTTTGCAGCGCTTATCAGATGCGATGGTGTCGATGCCCAGATGCTTGAACAGCTTGAGCAGATAATCGACAAGAGAAAAGCTGAGCTCTGATTTTGATATGTATAAAAAGCGCCGGACTTCGGTTCGGCGCTTTTTATTACTTGATTTGAGCTGCGGTTTTGATGTATAATCAAATTCAATATTTCCGCATGGAGAAACAAATTGAAACACAGGATCAAAATTTTTCTGTATATTCTGCTTTCACTGCTGCTGATGGTGATGATCTTCTGCTTCTCATCACAGGATGCGGAGCAATCCAGAAACCTGAGTGACGGACTATCCGCAAAACTGATGGAGTTTCTCGCTCAAATAAGTCCGCTTGCGGTGCGCTTCCTGAGAAACGGAGAAAATATCCGGACGCTTGCCCATCTGATTGAATATACTTGTCTCGGGGCAAGCTATATGCTTTTGCTGCATGAGCTTTTTATGAGCAGACCCGGTTCGCTGAAGCTCTGCTGCATTTTTGCCGTCGATGCCGGACTTGTGTATGCCCTCTCCGATGAAGTACATCAGATATTTGTGCCGGGTCGGGCGTTTCAGATTTCGGACATTGCGGTCGATCTCATCGGGTGCATCATCGGCAGTGCGGCAGCAGCCCTGATAATCAAACTAATCAAAAAAACTGGAGCATCATTTAATGAGCATTAAGCACTCTTTGCCAAAGATGAAAGAATCGGATAAGCAGATCAAGAATATCAGGCAGAAGAACATTCCTTCATTCAAGCTGCCCAGAATCAGTTTCAGATCAATACTTCCGGAACATAAAGCGAGGAACTGTTACGGAACGGACCTGTTCAGTATTGTTTTACTCGCTCTTTCGGCGGCACTGTTGATCGTGTCCCGCTTTATCGGAGACAAAGGCTTTTTAACTCCGGCAGTGCTGATCGCTGCTCTTGTTCTGGCGGGGAAAGATGTTTTTCTTGCGGTCTTTGACGATGCCGCTGCCGGAAACTGTTTCTCTGAGGAGACTGTTTTCGTGCTCGCATCTGTTGTCACGGCCGCTTTCGGGAATTTTGCCGACGGCGCGGTGATCATGTTTGCCTACCGTGTATGCCGTATGGCTGAAGCACTTTCGGAAAAAAAGATCAGATCCGCTGCAGACTGGCTGAATATCGAGCTGCCCAAACGTTCCTCGGTCGAAACCGGCGAGGGTATAAAGGTGGTCTCTCCGAAAAAGATCAAAAAGGGGAGAATAGTGATCGTTCCGGCCGACGGAATAATTCCGGTCGACGGTATCGTTCTGGAAGGTGACAGCCGGATGGATACTTTCCCGATAACCGGCTGTGAGCAGGCGGTTGGCGTATCCTACGGCAGTACGGTATACAGCGGGTGCATCAACAAAGACAACGAAATAAGAATAAAAGCCATAGCTGATTTTGATGATTCGACAGCCTGCATTATCAGCTCCATGCTCACTCAGGGCATGGATTACTTATCGGAAAAGGAGAAGCTGATAGATTACTGGACGCGGCTTGCCGCCGCAGGGTGCATTGCTGCGGGAATCATTCTGGCGATCGTGCCGCCGATCATACTTGGGATCGACTGGCCCGTCTGGATAGGGAAAGGATGTGCCCTTGCCGCGCTTTCCGCCTGCTATCCGCTGTCAAAGGCGGTTTCAATGTCATTCCATGCGGGGATCGTCCTGTGCGCATCAAAGGGAATCAATGTGGGGGGAAACCGTATCCTTGAAAAATTAACTTCTCTTTCGGCGATCATTTTCAATAAAACAGGCACTCTGACAGAGGACAGGTATGAAATCGAAGAGATCTGCGCAGAAACGATGGACGATTATGAGCTCCTTGCCATAGCTGCCGTTGCAGAGCAGTTTTCCGATCATCCTATCGCCAGGGCGGTCTGTCGGGAATGTATGTCATATGAGCATATGGAGAGAAGCGATGTACAGTTCGAGGAGATAGAAGGCAGGGGAATGAGCGCAGGTGTAAGAGGGAGACATATTCTCGTAGGAAACGCCGGTCTCCTTGAGGACAATAATATCAGCTGTGTAATTCCGCGCAGAGGAGGAACTGCGATCCATGTCGCGGTGGACGGGAAATACTGCGGTTACATTATTCTCGGAAACAAACTGAAGGAAAACGCTTTCGACACGATAGAAGCGCTGAGGCAGTTCAAAATAAACAGTTTTGTCATGCTTACGGGCGATCTTCTTGCCAACGCGAGAGCTGCGGCATCGACGCTCAACTTCGATATGATGAAAGCGGAGCTTTCAAAGGAGGAAAAGCTGTCGGCGATAGAATATCTGAAAACCTCTGAGATCAACGGGAGAGCCGTGGCTTATGTGTGCAGCGGATGCGAAGATGAGAATTTCTTCACGAAAGCCGACATAGGAGTATCGATCGGAGCGCTGGGATGCCGTGGAGCCATGTCGGACGCGGATGTTCTTATCATGGCTGACGATATGAAGCTTCTTCCGAAAGCTGTGGAGTATTCCGTCAGATCGGGCAATACCGCGAGTATTGAAACGATCGTTTACGGGGCGTTTAAGCTGCTGCTTATCCTGCTTACGGCTGCCGGATTATGTCCGGTCACTGCTGTGATGCTTCTGGATCTTTTAATATCAGCCGCACTTCTGTTCTACTCATGCGTTGCCCTGCGGATCAATGACTGACTATGAATGCTTATGATTTTGATAAAACTATCTACCCCAAGGACAGCTCGGCGGAATTTTTCGGTTTCTGTCTGAAAAGTTATCCGTTGGCTGTGTTGAGAGCATTTCCGGGAATTATTTCCCGCTATATAGCGTTTAAGACAAGACAGGGAACATTTCTTGAACTGAAGGAGCAGGTATTCTCTTTTCTGAAGTATGTTCCCGACATTGACTCGGCTGTGGAGCTGTTCTGGCAGGAGAGAAAAAACAATATAGGAGAATGGTATCTGAAGCGGAAAAAAAGCGACGATGTAATAATTTCCGCATCGCCGGAGTTCCTTCTCAGACCGGTGAGCGAGATGCTCGGCGTGGAGCTGATCGCAACGGTGATGGATAAGCGTACCGGTGAAATAAGCGGCCTCAACTGTCATGATAAAGAAAAGGTCAGACGGTTTAGAGAGAGATATCCCGAGGGCAGGATCGCGGAATTCTATTCCGACTCTTATGCCGATACGCCGCTGGCCCAGGCTGCGGAAAAAGCGTTTATGGTAGGAAAAGGGAAGATCGACCCATGGAAGAATAAAAAGTAAAGCGCACTCTTTCGGGTGCGTGAAGCGGTAAAAAACCTTTGTCGATGAGACAAAGGTTTTTTGTATATTGAAAACCCCACGCTAGGCGTGGGTGGTTCGGAAGCGCTTAAAGCTG
>JAUNND010000068.1 GCA_030531595.1 Eubacteriales bacterium
GCGAACTTATGCTGTGCACTCGCCATCTGCTCTTGCCGCATTATGCGGTATTGCCTTATAAAAAAACACTTGAAATTATCCTGAAAAGAGATTATAATAAGTAAAAATATCTTATCAGGAGAATATACCGGACGTGGAAAACGGCAAAGTACAGTACGGCACGTGGCGTCCCTTTGTGAAGGACGACGGCACGGAGCTTGAGCGGGAATATGACTACCCGAAGGAAAGACGCACGATACTGGGCGAGGACGCGCAGCAGGAGCTGAACAAAAAGCTCCGCTGTCTCACGCCGGGCGACCATATAAACGCGGAATATTATCTGCACAGAAGGTATGTGATATGCTCGGGCGTATTTCAGCGCGTGGATATGTTCAGAAGATGCCTCGTTCTGTCCGATAAGCGCGTACCGCTCGACGATCTCAGAAATATTTACAGGGAGGACTGGATATGAATATAGGCGCGGTGATAGCGGAGGCACGGGAGCGGAACGCTCTGAGTCAGACGGAGCTGGCGGCGAGACTGACGATGCTCGGGGTAAACGTCACCAATCAGGCGGTGAGCAAGTGGGAGAATAACCAGACGCTGCCGAATGCGCAGCAGCTCATAGTGCTGTGCGCCGCTCTGGGGATCTACGATCCCGTCGGTGAGTTCACAAACGGCAGAGCCGGCTGCTATAAGGGCTTAAATTCCGACGGGCGGCGAAAGCTGGAGGAATATCACAGACTGCTGCTCGAAAGCGGTCGGTATGCTCTCCGTGAGGAGCGTGACAGAGCGCGGCGGATGCTGCCGCTGTACTCCATCGCCGTATCCGCCGGTACGGGGCAGTTTCTGGACGGCGAGAATTACGAGATGGTCGAGGTCGGTCGGGAGGTGCCGGAGGGTGCAAACTTCGGCGTCCGCGTGGCGGGGGACAGTATGGAGCCGCGCTATCACGACGGGCAGACCGTCTGGGTACGCCAGCAGAGAAGCCTCATGACCGGCGAAACAGGCATCTTCCTCTACGACAGCTGTGCCTATCTCAAGCAGCTCAAGGCGGGAAAGGACTGTATGCTGCTCCACTCCCTCAACAGCCGCTATCCCGACATCGCCGTGTCGCCGGAGCTGCCGCTCAGAGTTCTCGGAAAGGTGCTCAACTGAACGCTTTCCATAAATTGCAGCTTGAAAATACCCGCTTTTCCCGTTTACAATAGGCGCGGGGTGTTTTTATGCTGAAAAAGATAATCCGGCGTATGCTCTGTATGCAGCCTGCGGCGTGGTACATATTCAGAGGCGGATTGCAGCTTTGCGCGGTTTTGCTGCTGCTGTGCTTTGTCTCGCTCCTTAAATGGGGCGGAGATATGTATAACGCGGCTTATTACTACAAGCTCGCCGTGTCCTTTAACGAAACGGCGCAGGCAGTGCTGCTGATCGCCGTACTGTTCTCCGTTATCGCCGAGGATATCGTCTCATAGCTCAAGAGCAAAAAATTCTTCTCTTGTCATAAGGGCGTTGAGGATGTCCAGCAGCGCGTCCGCGCTCAGTCTGGCGGGCAGATCGAGGCGCTTTATCAGCTCTGCGCGTTTTTCGCGGCTGCCCTCGCCGCCGCTGAGACCCATTTTATACATATCCGCCTTTGTTATCGGCGCTCTCGCGTCCTTTCCGTCGGAAAAGCTTGCACCGGCGCGGTGCAGACAGTCGAGCAAAATCTGCGGTCTCATGCCCTCCACACCGAGAGTGCCTTCCTTTGAGCCTTTGCGCTTGCGCTTTTCCTTACCGGCGATGTCGGGGATATAGGCGTGCTTTACAAGCTTCGGGTCGACACAGCCCTTTATAAAATTGCGTATCACAAAACCGGCTCCGTCGGAGTCGGTCAGTACGATCAGCCCGCGCTCCTCCGCCATTTTTTGCAGGAGCTTCCGCTTCTGCGCGTCATTGAATATCCCGAACCCGCCGGTCTCTGTTATTACTGCGTCAACGACCTGGCTGAGGGCGTTTTTGTCGTATCTGCCCTCCACCACGATCACTTCACTGATCTTCTCCATCGCTCTCTCCGGACGCTATGCGTATAAAAGTCTCTTTGAGCAGTTCAACGTCATCCGCTGAGCTGCTTTTCATTTTGTAGTCAGCCAGTGCGCACAGCTCAACGGCCTTTCTGAGCTGAGATAATGTGAAGCCCCTCGACTGATCCACGAGCTGACGGGCGTAGGACTCATAACGCTGACCTGTGGTTGACATAACATATTTTATCCCAAGCCCCTCGTCCAGTGCGACCTTTGCGGCATAGAGCTTGCGCATCTGTGCGCCGATAAGGGCGAGGATCATGATGGGCTCGTTGTCCTCCGTGCCGCTGAGAAGCTCCGAGAGCATACTCACCGCCACGTTGTATTCGCGCTTTGCGATATGACCCGTCATATCGAATACATCCGCCTCGGGAAGGTGATGCGCCACCGCGTCGACGTCGGCGACCGTGACGCACTCGCCCCGGGCATAGGCGGCGATCTTCTCGATCTCGGGAATGAGCTGGTTCATAAGCGAACCGCTGATGAATATAAGGCGCTGTACGGCCTCAAATTCAATGCGTTTTCCGGCGGCGCCGAAGCGGCGGGTGATCCAGTTGAAAAGCTGAGACTGGGACTGCACCGTGAAGCTCATATCATAGGCAAGCTCCGTAAGCCCCTTGCAGAGCCTGAGCCGTCTGTCCGGCTCATAGTCCGCGTCCAGAATAAAAGCCACCGTGCAGTGTTCCGGAATATCCTTGAGGAGCGAAAGGAGCTTTTCACCGTCCTTCAGCCGGTTTATATCGATGTCGCGCAGCTCCGTGAAGGTGCGCTCTGTCATAAACGGCATGGCATTGAGCGCGTCCTCAAGCTCCGTAAGCGAAAGCTCCGGCCCGTCGATGCGATGATAACTGAAATCGTCCCCGCCGTCCGGAAAGCAGACGGATTTGAGCGTCTGCAGAAACTGCTCGCGCAGATAGCTCTCCTCACCGCGGAGAAGGTACAGCCTCTGCGGTCCTTCGGCTTTCAGCTTTCTGACCTCTGCGACATAGTCCAGAGATTTTTTTTCGCTCTTTTTCCCCGCCATAGTTATGACCGCTCCTTTCCGCTGTGCTTCAAGGCACAAAATGACCATAAAAAGAATGGTCATGACTGCCCGATGTCATTCAGTTAATGATTTTGATGATCTGCCGTGCTTTTTTATCTTATCCTTATTTCTACTGTCCCGTTGAGATCCGTTCTCAGTACATTATATCCGCAGGATGCAAATCTCTGCAGCGTCTCGTCGGTAGGGTGTCCGTAGGTGTTGAAGCCGACGCTGATGATCGCGGTGTCGGCGTCGGCGGCATGAAGAAGCCTGCCGCCGTTTGAGTAGCGCGAGCCGTGATGACCGGCGATCAGAAGATCCGTGCCGGAGAGATCGTGACTGTCCGCAAGCTCGTTTTCGGCGCTGATGGGCGCGTCGGCGGTTATGAGCATATCGTGACCGCCAACGCCGATACTGCACATCATGCACCTCTCGTTGGCATCACCCGCTTTGCCCGGGGCGTACAGATCGGCACGGATGTCTCCGAAGGCAAGCTCGGTATCTTTGTCGATAAATATAAGCTCCGTTCCTCTGCGCTCTGCCGTATCGGTGATCTCCTTCATGAGCTCTTCGTCGACCGGCACGTTTTTCGGAAGAAATATCCTGTCAACATCGACCCTTTCCAGCAGAGCGGGAACGCCGTTTGCGTGGTCTGAGTGGAGATGCGTCAGAATAAGCGCGTCCGCCTTACGCCGTCCGCGGCTGAGAAGGTAGGATGATGCGATCTCACCCGCGCCCTTATCCTTTGCTCCGCCTCCGCAGTCGACCATGACCGTATTATCTCCGCTTATGACGGCTATGCTCTGACCCTGACCCACGTCGATGACGGAGAAACAGCCCGCGTCATCCGCGTAGCTTCTGTATGTTATGCCGTAAAGAGAAAAGAGCAGGAGAAGCACGGAGACGACGCATGACAGCAGTTTTATGCCGGATTTCAGCTTCGAAAAGCCGAATAGGGCGAGCAGAACATATCCGCCGGCAAGCCAGAGCACCTTTGCCGCGTCCGTGAGGTACACCGTACAAAACGGTATTGCCGCGACAAAGGACGCGGCGGCGCAGATATGCCTGACGAGCAGCGTCACGGCAAACGCGGCGGCTTTGGCGATAAAGGGGACAAAGGAAAAGATCACACTGACGAATGTGAGGCAGAAGCTTCCGGAGACCGCCCAGAGGGACAGTACGTTCGTAAGGGGCGAGAGCACCGGCACATAGCCGAAGTACAGGACCGTCAGAGGCAGCGTAAATACCATGACCGCGAGGGAATTGGAGACGGCGGCAAAGACCCAGCCGCAGTATTTAAGCTTATCCTTTCCGATATGAGCGGTCAGTATCTCAAAGATCCTTGCGGCAAAGCACATGATGCCCGCCATTGCTCCGAAGGAGAGCTGCAGACCGATATTTGCCGCGGCGTAAGGGTTTTTTATGAGCACGATGGCAAGGACCGCCGAAAGCGAGGTCAGCGCGTCGTTTTCCCGCCGCACCACCGGCGCGAGCAGCAGGAGCGACTGCATGAAAGCGGCTCTGATTGCCGATGGAGACGAGCCCGTGAGCACCGCGAAGCACCACACGAGCACGATGCAGATGACCGAGCCGCGACGGGAATTGCCGAAAATGAATTGAAGGAAGCCGACGAGAAAGGCGATGTGCATACCGGACACGGCGGCGACGTGCATAAGCCCCGCGTCGGAAAGATCGAAATAGAGGGAGCGCAGGTTATAAAGAGCTGACTTGTCACCTAAAGTGATCGAGCGCAGAAACGGAGAAAATTCAGGCGCGTAAAGCGTCTGAATTCGGTCAGATACCGCTTTTCTTACAAGAGCGGGAAGCGCGGCGAGGGTAAAGCCGGATCTCTCCTTGATTATTTCGGAGCTGATGTTTCCGGTCAGAAAAACATCGCCGGCGTTGTAGCGGTCATACTCTTTACCGTAGCGCATATCGGCGGAGCGGACGCGGGCTGTGCATACGATGCGCTCTCCGGGCTTTGCGTCGGCGAGAGCCTTTTCGGTGTCATAGAGATAAGCCTTGACGTGAGGCGCGTTCTCTCCCGTCAGCTTTACGAAGGCGCGGCAGTAATCGTCATATATATCGGGGTGATCGAGCAGCACGGCGGAGAGCTTGAGCGTCTGTCCGTCTATCTCACGGCAGGGCTTTACCGTAACGGTATATTTTACAAGGAAAACGCCGAGACCGACGGAAAAGCCGAGCAGCGCCGGCACCGCACCGCGAAGCCATTTCCGCTTTGTCAGCAGTGAAATAACGGCAAGCACCGCGCACGCCGCCGAGAGGGGGAGAAGAACCCCGGCGGGCAGTATGTAGTCGGCAAGAAATACGGCGCAAGACAGCGCAAGCGCAAATGTTGCCAGTACGCGCAAGATACCTCCCGCCTTTCGTGCAGATCAGTTTAATGTTAAGATGAAGCCCACGGCGCTTTCTTCCACGGAGTAACCGTAAGTACGGGCATCTTCATAAATACTGTCCGGAGTGATATTCAACTCACCGAACGCGGAGGTTTTGGGGATATAAATAATATCCGCCGTATTGTCGCCGTTCATCCGGTAGTAGAGCGCGAGCCTTTCGACCGTCGCTCCGTCAAGCCCCGAAAGCCACGCCGAGAAGGAGGCGTAGGGCCTGTCGGCGATCAGATATTCCCAGCCCTGCTGCGAATAGATAAGGATATTGCCTTCCGCAGCGTCAAGAGACTGCATATCTTTATAAATGCTCTCGTAGCTGTCGGCAAAGTATTCGTTTGTCACGATCCCTTTGGCGGGACCGAGAGTTATTTTCGTATCCATCTGCGCCGGGCGGACGTCCCAGAAGCAGTGGTTTTGCTTTACGTATACGCTCATTGCTCCCAGCAGGGCAACGGGGACGAGACACACGGCAAGCAGTGTTTTTTTCACTTTGCCGCACTGCTCGCTTATCAGAAGACCGATAAAGACAATGCCCGCAATGTCAGAAACGGCAAAGCCGACGGCGAGTATGTCAAAGCCCATGTTGGAGGTGGCGCTGACGCACAGGGAATAGAGAAGACCGAGCACGAAGCAGGACGCGAACAGACCGCGTGGCTTGTGCCGAAGGAGAAAATAGGCGTTGAGTCCGACGGGGAACAGGGGGAGCATGACGGCGTTGTAATATTTCTCGCACAGCGCGGGACACATGAGGCAAAGCCAGACGGCGCAGGCAACGACCGGCAGGAGCATATGCACAAGGCAGTGCTCACGGCGCTTTCCGTCCGCGATGAGAGCGACGAGAGAAACGCCGTAAAGTCCGAGCGGGATAACGGTCAGCGGATGACTTGTGAGGATGCACCACACATAATGTTTGAGCATGAAGAAAACGGAGTAGGACGGATGCTCGGGGTCTGAAAACAGCCCGGGAAGCGCGGCGGCGATCTCGGAAACGCTCGTGTGCGAGAAAAGGAAAAGAAGAAATACAAACAGTACGAAAGCAATACCGGCGGTAAAAAAGCCGAAATTTTTCAGTCTGAAAAGCGGATAATTAAAGTATTCCCTGCCGGTCTTGGCGTAAATTACCGTGTAAACGGTACATACGAGCGCATACAGCAGAAAGCCGACCGCCAGATACGGACAGCACACGACCGCGCAGGCAAAGAAAACGCCGGACAGTATCGGCGCGTTAATGCCTTCAACGGGAGCGGAAAAGGCGGCGGTCAGCGCAAGCGCGTCGAGGGCGACGGTGTTGTAGGAGCAGGTCATCATGCCGAAGGGCGTAAAGAGCATAAAGAATATGCTGCCTAAGACCGACAGCGCCCCGCATCTGCGCAGCCGCAGATATACGATAGCCGATGTAAGCGAATGGCATACGAGATAGAGCCGTCGGGAGGCGAGAAGAATTCCTTCCGTGCCGCCGTTTACGGCTTGGAATATCTTCACAAACGGATAGAGAAAGAAGGACGAGAGCTGAGAGAGGTGCCACTCGTCGGTAAAAAGCCGCTGACCGAGCGTGAGACGGTGGGCAACAGTCAGATAAAAGCCCTCATCGTCTCCACCGAAGCCGTAAGGAAGCTTCCATATCATCAGCCACAGACCCATCAAGAAAAGAAGCAGCCAGAGAATATTCTGTTTTCTGAGTTTATTTAGTTTAAACTCCACACTCCACACTCCGCACTCCCCACTTGTTGATGTTTACTGTTTTTTCAGCTTCCGAAGAAGCTCACCGCCGGTCTCGGAGATCACGACGGCAAAGAATATCAGCACGAAGCCGATGAAAAGTCTTGACGTGACCTGCTCATGATAGACGATGACGGAGAAGACCGTGCCGAACACGGCCTCCAGCGTCATGATCATGGCGGCGGTCGAGGACGGAACATACTTCATGCCCCAGGCCTGCAGGAAGAAGCACAGGGCGGTACACATGGCGCCCATGTAGAGAAGACTGAGTATCTGATTTGAGGGGATATACGTCGGCGCAGGCTCAAACAGCAGCGCACCGACAAGGCAGATAACGGCGGATGTGGAAAACTCCACCGCGGACACGCTCAGCGAGTCGCATCCGGAGATATACTGCTCCATGAGGATGATCTGAAGGGCGTAGAAAATACCGCAGGCGAGAGTCAGCGCGTCGCCGATGTTTATATTGCCGAAGCCGGAGTCCAGCGCAACGAACCCTATGCCCGCAACGCATATTACAGCGCCCAGAACATTGTGCACCCCGGGCTTTCTGTGAAAGAAGCCCCAGGCAAAAAACGGGACAAGTATGCAGTAGACCGAGGTCAGAAAGGAGTTCTTTCCGGGCGTTGTGTACTTTAAGCCGTAGGTCTGGACGATATAGGCGAGCGCGAGACATACGCCTATGAGGACGCTTCCCCAAAAGCTCTTCCTGTCCATGTTTTTAAGCTTTTTCGATGCGAAAAGGAGCAGCAGGACGGAGGCGATGACAAAGCGGATGGCGAGCACCCACATGACGCTTATGCTGTCAAGAGTGTTTTTCAAAACAACAAAGGAGGTGCCCCATATCAGCGTTGTGGTGAACAGCGCAAGCCTGCCTAAAACTCCGAATTTATTCATTATATCATCCCTTATTTTTTGTAAGAAATGCGGACGCGGTGCGGAGCATGAGCTTCTTCACACCCTGCGACGCAAAGCTGATCTCCACGAGGAAATCTCCGCCCATAGGCGTCATTTTCGTGATGACTCCGTCACCGAAGGCTCTGTGGCGCACACTGTCGCCGAGAGCAAAATCGGACTCGGGCGCAGGGACTTCGGCAGCGGCGCGGACATAAGCGTGAGATGCGGGGACGGGGCGTGAGGTCTTATGCGCAAATTCGGACATACCGCCCGAAAACCTCTGCTTGGGCACGTCGCGCTCAAGATCGTCCTCATCCATCTCGTCAATGAAGCGGGAGGCCTTGTTTACGACCGTGCGGCCGAAGATCATACGCTGTCTCGCGTGGATCATTTCAAGCGTCTTTTTCGCTCTCGTGACCGCCACATAGCACAGACGCCGCTCCTCCTCCATCTCCTCGTGCTCGCCGATGGCACGCATACCCGGGAAGATGCTCTCCTCCATGCCCACAAGGAACACGTGCGGAAATTCCAGACCCTTGGCAGAGTGCATCGTCATCATAACGACCGCGTCCGCGTCGGGATCGTAATTGTCGAGGTCGGTATAGAGCGCGACGTTGGCAAGGTAGCCTTCAAGGGTCGTGTCGCCGGATTCCTTCATGTAGCCGATCATGGCGGATTTAAGCTCCTGCACGTTTTCGATACGCGCGGTATCCTCGGCGGTGTTCTTCTGCTCTAAGGCGCGTATGTAGCCGGTTTTTTCTATAAGCTCGTCAAGGAGCACATCGGGCGTGCTGTCCTTTGCAAATTCACGCAGCTCATCCATCATCTGCGCAAACTGTCTCATGCGGAGAGCGGGACGGGAAAGCTCCGGAAAAAGGTCGGCCTTGCGGAGAATTTCAAAAAGACTTGTATTGTTGTCGTCAGCGATGCCCTGTGCCGTGACAACGCTCTTTTCGCCGATGCCGCGCACGGGGACATTGATGATCCTCGTCAGGCGCATATCGTCGTCGGGAGAGGCGATGACGCACAGATACGCCAGCATATCCTTGATCTCGGCACGGTCAAAGAACCTTGTGCCGCCGATCAGACGGTAGGGGATGCTGTTGCGCTTGAAGGCGTATTCAAGCTGGTTGGACTGGGCGTTCATGCGGTATAAAACGGCGTTGTCGCGCCAGTTTCCGCCGTGGCTGTAATTGGCGATGATCGCGGAGGCAACGCGCTGTGCCTCGTCGTGCTCGTTGTCCACCTGCGTGACCTTGACTTTGTCGCCCATGTCGGCCTTTGTCCACAGCTCCTTGCCCTTGCGCCCCAGATTATGGCGGATGACGGAGTTGGCGGCGTTGAGGATATGCTGTGTGCTGCGGTAGTTCTGCTCCAGACGGATCGTGCGGCAGCCCTTGAACTGCTCTTCAAAGGAGAGAATGTTCTCAATGGTCGCGCCGCGGAATTTATAGATGCTCTGATCGTCGTCGCCGACGACGCAGAGGTTTCTGTGTCCTCCCGCGAGCAGGGCGGAGAGAAGATACTGTATGTGGTTCGTGTCCTGATACTCGTCGATCAGCACATAGCGGAAGCGTTTCTGCCAGTATTCGCGTACATCGCTGTTCTGCTCAAGAAGAATGACGGTGTTGTATATAAGATCGTCAAAATCCATCGCGCCGGCGGCAAACAGGCGGCGGGCGTATTCGACATAGAACTCGCCGATCTTGATCGAGCGGGCGTCATCGAGAGCTTTTGCCTGCGCAAGATATTCGGCCGCGCCGATCTTTTCGTCCTTTGCGCGGCTGACGGCGGCGAGGGCGGACTTGTGGGGCAGGAGCTTTTCGTCGATGTTCATGTCCCTCAGAATATGCTTTGCAAGGGACTGACTGTCGGACGTGTCGTAGATCGTGAAGGCGGAGGGATAGCCCAGCCTCTCCGCGTCGCGGCGTAAAATGCGCACGCAGGCGGAGTGGAAGGTGCACGCCCAGATATCGTTTGCGCTCTCGCCGAGCATTATCTCAAGCCTCTGCTTCAATTCACCGGCGGCCTTGTTGGTGAAGGTGATGGCGAGGATGCGCCACGGCTCCACGGGGCAGAGGGCGGCGGCGGCATCGGCGCGTTCCCCGCCGCTGCGGAGAATTTCAAGGGCGTTGTCGCCCGGACCGTCGGGGAGCTCCTCACTGTCGGAGGCTCTGCCGTAGGCTAAAAGGTTGGCTATTCTGTTAATGAGAACGGTCGTTTTGCCGCTTCCGGCTCCTGCGAGGATAAGCAGCGGCCCCTCCGTGGCCATGACGGCTTTTACCTGCATATCGTTGAGCTCGGAAAAACGCGAGGCAATGTAACGTCTGCGCTCTTCAATAAATCGTTTTTTCATTTCATCAGTCATAAAATATATTCTATCATAGAAGCATATGTAAAACAAGAATGACTTGCAAAGATTTTTCTTGACTTTTTCAAATAATGTAATATAATTAACAGGCTGAATATTTCGGGGTGTAGCGCAGCCGGTAGCGCGCTTGGTTCGGGACCAAGAGGTCGTGGGTTCGAATCCCGTCACTCCGACTTGCAAAAAAGCCTGTAATCTCAACGGATTACAGGTTTTTTTACCTCGACAATTATAAAACGGCTCATCCCGGACATAACATAATTTGAATTCAATATTGACAAAAAAGGCAAGTCGTGCGTATAATAAAAGCACAAGGGTGCTGCCGATAGACGGTCAGCCCTCACGCTGGATCAAAAGAAGAATTGACCGCAACCGAGTGCAGAAGGGCAATGTCATTAAGTTAAGAAAACTGTGACCGTAGGGCGGGGGCTTGCTCCCGCCGTAACACTGCGGAAACCCTGACTTTTCGGCGGGAGCAAGCCCCCGCCCTACAGTGAAAAATCTTTAACTAAATGACATTGGTGCAGAAGGGGCGGTCATTTCTTTTTGCATATCTGAATGATCAGACCGGCAAAAGTGAAAAGAACAATACAGAACTCAAAAGTTTCTGAAAGTGTCATATCACACCACCTCCCATTTCTGAGAGTGGCTGACCGCCTACCGTTATGGCAGCACCACAGGCATAATATCACGCCTTTCGACAAAACGCAACATAAAAAAACTCCGCGCTTAAAACGCGGAGTTTTGTATCATTTATTGCAGCTTTACGACCGTAAGGCTGCTGTTTTCATGGTTGTTGGGAGAGCCGCTGTTGTTGACGACGGTGAGGACGTCGTTACCGGTGGTGGTGAGGACCGTGGAGGTGGACAGCCGCTGCTGCTCGCCGCCGTTGGTGTTGAGATCGGTCGCGGTGTAGGGCAGCAGCGTACCGTTGAGCGCAAGCCCCACGCCGACGGTGCCGGAATTGCCGCGGCTGGCGTCGGACTCAAAATTGACGAGATACTGTCCCGGCGCGAGCGTGACGCCCGTCGTTCCGGAAGCGGTGATGTCGCCGGTCGAGTTGATGACATTGGTCGGCATCGGTATCGCTTCGTTGTTGTTTACCGACTGTGACGCAATGTTGTAAAGCAGCGCGTTCTGCCCTGTGACCGCCGTGCCGGGTTC
>JAUNND010000117.1:0-277 GCA_030531595.1 Eubacteriales bacterium
TAGGAATCCACAAGTCCGTCCTCCATCAGCGAAAGTATTGCTTCCCGTTCTGTGGACATATACCCCTCGGAATTGATTTCAATCCACTTGTTTTCAGGGTATATATCCTCGTCGGAAACTGCCACATTGAAATCTCCACAAATGATAACCGGCTTCTTTTCCGACAGCCTGCTCACATATTCCCGAAAGCGAATATCCCATTCATTACGGTAATCATAGCGTGCTTTAGAACCCTGAGAATTTGGGACATAGCAGTTCACAAAATAGAACGCCGGAT
>JAUNND010000117.1:287-2118 GCA_030531595.1 Eubacteriales bacterium
GATACTCCAACACAATCAGTCTGCCCTCGCAGTCAAACTCCTCGTCCCCCATTTCATATTGTACGCTTGAAGGCATTGCTTTTGTCAGGCAGAGCGTCCCTGAATACCCCTTATGGCTGTTATGGCAAGACCAATAGGCAAAATAGCCCGTCACTTCTGCCGGCTTGAAAGGGGTATGGCGTTTTGTTTCTTGAAAGGCGTAGATGTCAGCCTTCTGCTTCTCAATAAATGTCGGCAGCCCGTGTCCCCACGCAGCCTGCAACCCATTCACATTCCACGATATAATTTTCATATTCCGTTTACCTCCGGACATTTCATAATAGCTGCGTTTTGCAAACCACCTGCAACGCAGGACAAAAAATAATGGAGCGACGCTTTCAAAAGGAAGCGGCACTCCGCAGCAATTCAAAATACTTCCATATTTTCAGGAACGGAATATCCGCCTGTATGTTCAGCGGGTGAAATTGTACGGTTTGGCATAACATCTCATAATGCCTGTGAAAATTAAAAAGCGGCGCTTTTTTCCACCCAGTGTTTAATTTCTTTCTCGTTTTCTGTGAGGACATCACTCATCGGAAAATTCAAGATAAAAGTATTCTCACTTCTTGAATAGAGCAAGACCACCCTTCTTTTATCTGATTTCTCCGTTCCCGCAACACACAAGATTGCCTCCCAATCAGCAGCGGAAACCTTGCGCCGGAAAATATCGCAGGAATCCGGCAGCGTTCCCAAATCACGGGAGAAACACAGTCCTTGTGAGGGGAAAGATTCGCTTTCCGCAAGGTTACATTCGGGATTCGTAAGCATATCAAGCCACAAAAAATTGAAAACAATCTCCAATGCTTTTCTTTCTGTCGATAACTTATAACTGCTCAGATGATTCCACATGCGCCGCTCACCTCAATCTTTGGCTACTCAATTTCTATCCTGCTCCTATTCTTCCACAATCAAATTATCACGATTTTTATTCCGTAGCATATGGCGCAGAGAACAAATTTCTATCTGACGAACACTATTGTAAGAAACGCCGTGTTTATCGGCGACCTCTTTCCGGCTCATCGGCTTGCCGGTATATAGCCCCCAAAGCTGAGATACTATTTCCCGCTGGTGTTCGTTCAGTCCTGCGTCCTCGAAAGCGAAAATAAAGCCGTCATTGTCAAGTTTAGGATTGAGTACATAGTCAAACGCCTCCGTCTTTTCGCAATACCAAGCAATCCGTTCTTTCACTTTATCCAAATAGAGGTTCTGCGGCAAAGCAATATTCGATTGATAAAGGCGGTTCCTGCGCCGGACATCATACCAGCCTTCCCTGACAAACTCACAGCCGACTTTGCCCGAACTCATACCTCCTGCGGCAAACCGCTCAATATAGATATATTGATTGCTGGTCATTTTTAAGCCAAACTCTCTGGCAATGCCCTTATATTTGTCATAAAAGAACTGCTCGTCCATCGGGAGCTTATCATATGTAAACTGCCTTGCGGCATACGCCCACCACAACGGTGCGCCACGGCTTCCCCAAAACTTGGGCGGGGAGAGGAATAATTCATAGCCGTAGTGCTGCCCTTGCTCCCGAAAGCGGAGGAACGGCATAGTCTTATCCAAGTCTCCAAACAGGTTCGGGATTTTTCTAATTTCATCTGCCATTTGCAAATAGCACGGTTCCCCGCAGCCGAGGACGGCTTTCTCGAACCCGATGATGTCCCAATCGGGGAAAAGCGACTTTCCGGCTCCGTCAAAACAATCGTAGGCAGCCTGATGGTGCAGAATGTCCTTGTTTGTCAATTTTTCAAAAGGTATCGGCATAATCGCTTTTCACGCTCCTTTGCGC
>JAUNND010000069.1 GCA_030531595.1 Eubacteriales bacterium
TCCCGCCGCAGATTTGCAGAAACTCTGACTTTTCGGCGGGAGCAAGCCCCCGCCCTACAGTTGCCGTTTAGTTATTTACTTAGTCTTTTTTGCCGTTTTCTTTTCTGCCGGCTTTTTGGCGGTCGTCTTGTTTTCGGCTGTCTTTTTGGCGGCGGCTTTTTCTGCCTTTTTTGCCGCGGCCTCGGCCTTTTCCTCGGGGGTCTTTTTCTTGAAAGTGCGCTTATCCTCGGGGACGAAATTCGCACACTCCTCGTTGATGCAGAAAGATTTCAGCGGTCCTCTGCCGCTGTGCTTGAACATGGTCTTGCCGCAGGCGGGGCAGAAGTCCTTCGTGGGAACGTCCCATGTGATAAAGCCGCAGTCGGTGCCGCGTTCACAGGCATAGAACACATAGCCCTTTTTAGATGTGCGTTTCAGTATCCTGCCGCCGCACTTGGGACACTTACCGGGCATTTCCACAACGATGGGCTTTGTGAAGGTGCACTCCGGAAATCCGGGGCACGCAAGGAAGTAACCGAATTTGCCCTTTTTCACGACAAGTTGTCTGCCGCAGACGTCGCAGTATTCATCGCTGAGAACATCCGGAACTTTTATCTTCACGCCGTCCAGAACAGTCTCGGCCTTTTTCATTTCGGCTTCAAAGTCGGTATAAAACTCTCTGAGAACACTCTTCCACTCGCTCTTGCCGGCCTCGATCCCATCCAGCTTTTCTTCCATCTGGTTGGTAAATTTCAAATCAACGATGTCGGAAAAGTGTTCCTTCATCATGCCGGTGACGACATCACCGAGCGGCGTCGGGCGCAGATATTTGCCCTCTTTTATCACGTAATCGTGCGCGGTTATCGTTGAGATCGTCGGTGCATAGGTGGACGGGCGTCCGATGCCCTTTTCCTCCATGGCGCGGATCAGTGTCGCCTCGGTGTATCTGGCGGGCGGCTGTGTAAACTGCTGATCCGGCAGAAGCTTTTCAAGCGTCAGAGTCTGCCCTTCGGCAAGGAAAGGCAGCGGATTTGCGATCTCTGCGTTTTCTTCGTCCTTTGCTTCCTCATAAACGGCGGTATAGCCGGCAAATTTCAGCTCGGAATAGTTGGCGCGGAAAACGTAATCGGCGGAAACGGTGTCCACGGACACATTATCATAGACTGCGTTGGACATCTGGCAGGCAGTGAAGCGACCCCAGATAAGACGGTACAGTCTGTACTGCTCCTGTGTCAGATCCTTGCGGACGACCTCGGGAGAGAGATAGACGTCGGTCGGACGGATAGCCTCGTGCGCGTCCTGCGCACCGGCCTTTGTCTTGAAGGTGCGGGGGGTTCCGGGATAATACCGCTCGCCGTAGTGCTCGGTTATATAGTTCTTTGCCGCAGCAAGCGCCACGTCGGACAGACGCAGAGAGTCTGTACGCATATAGGTAATAAGACCGACGCTGCCGTGACCGGATATCTCAACACCTTCGTAGAGCTGCTGGGCAACAGACATGGTGCGTCTGGGCGTCATGCCGAGGCGGCGGGACGCCTCCTGCTGCAAGGTGGAGGTGATGAAGGGTGGGGCGGGAGACTTCTGCTTTTCACCGCGCTTGACGGATTTGACGGTAAACGGCGCGTCAGAGACGGCCTTTATGACCTCGTCGACCTCCTCGCGGGAGTGAAGCTCCTTCTTCTTATCTCCCGTACCGTGGAAGCGTGCGGTAAAACTCGCGTCCTCGCCGCAGGAGAGAACAGCATCGAGATTCCAGTATTCTTCGCTGACGAATGCCTTTATCTCTTCTTCCTTGTCAACGACCATTCTTGTCGCGACCGACTGGACGCGTCCGGCGGAAAGACCCGTTTTTATCTTTCGCCAGAGAAGCGGCGACAGTTCATAGCCGACGATCCTGTCCAGAATACGTCTGGCCTGCTGTGCGTTCACAAGATCCTGATCTATGTCTCTGGGATTTTTAATGCTCTCGGTGACGACCTTTTTCGTGATCTCATTGAAGGTCACTCGGCGTGCCTTTTCATCGTCAAGGTCGAGAAGCTCCTTTAAGTGCCATGAAATAGCCTCGCCCTCGCGGTCAGGGTCCGTTGCGAGATAGACGGTCTTCGCGCTTTTGGCCTCTTTTTTCAGCTCTGCGATAAGGTCTTTCTTATCGCGCACGGCGATATACTGCGGCTCAAAATCATTCTCTATATCCACACCCATCTTGCTCTTCGGCAGATCGCGCAGATGCCCCATGGATGCTGTTACCTTATATCCTGTTCCGAGATACTTTTCGATGGTCTTTGCCTTTGCGGGAGACTCCACAATGACAAGATCCTTTGCTTTTGCCATTTAGCCTTTCCTCACTTTTTCGAGATATTCAATGCTATGCGCTTGCCCGCCTCGCGGTGGATGAAGCCCTTGATCTCAAGCACCGTAAGCTGTGACAGCACTCTTGCGGCGGAAAGCCCCGTCGCCTCTATTATATCGTCTATGTGGCTTGCGGATTTCTCCACAGCCGCTATTATTTTCAGCTGATCCTCATTGAGCTTGCTCAACTGCTCCTGCAAGTCAATATATTCTTTGTCTTTTGGCTTGTCAACCTCTTTTTTTGTTGCTTTATGTTCCGCGTCCGGTTTTTTCTCTGCTCTGTAAGGCTTTTCAGGGGCAGCGCATATCGGCATTTCTTCTGTTTTCTCAAGGAGCCGGAGAACGCTTCCTGCCGGTCTCAGCGGGTACAGTCCGGAAAATTCCTCCAGCACATCCCAGCCGCAGGTGACAGGCTTTGCGCCCTCTTTTATCATGGCGTTGGTCTCAAATGAATTGGGTGAGTCGGCATTCCCGGGCACGGCAAATATCTCCTTGCCCTGCTCGTTGGCCTCGGTCACGAAAAGCCTTGTGCCGCTGCCCTCGGGCGCCTCTACCGCCACGACGCCGACGGAAAGGCCGGCGGTTATGCGGTTCCTCTCACGGAAATGGTAATTCCGATGCTCTGTAAAAGGCGGGTATTCACTGATAACGGCGCCTTTAGCGGCGATATCGAGAAAAAATCTGCCGGAGTCCTTTTCGTGTGGCGTTCCCAGAACACCGATGACCGTACCGCCCGCCGTCAGTGCTCCCTCCGCGGCTGTGGCGTCGATCCCCCGTGTAAGGCCGGAGGCGATGATCCCGCCGCATTTTGCGATCTCAAAGGCTATGCTGCGGCTCATTTTTATTCCGTATGGCGACGCGTTCCTTGTGCCGACAACGGCGATCACCGCGTTTTCGTCCACGGCGGGCAGTCTGCCCCTGACATACAGCACAACGGGCGGGCAGTATATCTGCTTGAGGCGCTTCGGATAGCCGGCATCCGCGAAAGTGACGATCTGCAGGTTTTGCAGCTCACATTTCCCGAGGATATCGTTCACCTTTGACATATCGCGCTTTTCAAGTATCTCACGGTCACGCGCCGATATTCTCTCAACATTGTCAAAGTCGCCGTAATGAGCGAAAAATGCCTGCTCTGCGTCACCGTAATGGTTTATGACGGCGTACTTTGCTTCCGCGCTGATATCCAAGGACGAAAGCCAGACCCAGTATTTCAAAGCGGACATTATTTCACCTCTTTCAACGAAATTTACGCTGTCCGCACAGCGGTCATTTTGACATTTCCCACATGATCACCGACGCGGCGACGGCGGCATTTAATGACTCGCTGTCCGGCTGCATGGGGATAAAGACGGTCTTTTCACACAGGGAAAGCAGCTCCTCGCTCAGTCCCCTGCCCTCGCTTCCGACTGCGGCGGCGGCATTTTTCAGCGAAAGCTCTGTCAGCAGCTCAGAGTCACGGTGGAGTGCCGCACCGTATAGCGGCAGACCGTTCTTTTCAAGCAAAAGTTTAAGCTCGCAAAAATCGGCGGTCAGCACTCTCTGCCGAAAGATCGCGCCCATGGTGGAACGGACGGTCTTGGGATTATAGAGGTCTGCACAGTCCCCGATGAGGATCACCGCGCCGATACCGAAGGCGTTCGCCGTGCGTATGACCGTACCCACATTGCCGGGATCCTGCACGGTTTCGAGAACAAGCGCATTTTCGATAACACTCTCCGTATCTTCGTGAGGGATCTTCACGGTGAATATCGGGCCGGGGCTGTTTTTCATCGGGGAGGCATAGTCAAAAAGCTCTCGGTCGGCAAGATATTGCTTTGCGCTTTCAATACCGTTTATTTTTTCCGCCGTGTTTTTCCACAGCACCGAAGTGACCTCCGCGCCGAACTGCACCGCTTCCTTCAGCAGTTTAAGCCCGTCGCAGACAAATTCGCCGCGCTCGCACCGATAGTCGCCTTCCGAGGCAAGTGTGCGCAGATGGCGTATATATTCATTTTTTCTTGATGTAAGCTTTTCCATTTTTGACCCGTTTCGACGTTTTCTGCAATTGCCTACTATATTAATTATGTTTTACATTTCCGTCAAGAGGCGTTTTGAAAAAACTTGTAAAGGCTTCATAATTCTGCTACTATAAGTGCGGGTGATGAACATTGAAAAACACTTCTCTCTGCTATATCGAAAGCGGTGACAGTTACCTGATGCTGCACCGCGTAAAAAAGGTCAACGACGAAAACCGCGACAAGTGGATCGGTATCGGCGGCAAATTTGAGGAGGGTGAAAGTCCCGAGGAATGTATGTGCCGCGAAATGAAGGAGGAAACAGGTCTTACGGCTATTGATTTCTCCTACCGTGCCATTGTGACCTTTGTCTCCGACGAGTGGGGCACGGAATATATGCATCTTTTCAAGTGTACCCGTTTTGAGGGAAAAATAAAGGACTGCGACGAGGGCGTTCTCGAATGGATAAAAAAAGAAGAGCTTTTGTCCCTGCCGATCTGGGAGGGAGACAAAATCTTTCTGAGGCTTCTCGATACACACTGCCCGTTCTTTTCACTCAAGCTGTGCTATTCCGGCGACACTCTTACAAAGGCCGTGCTGAACGGAAATGATTTGCCGCAGTCCACGTCCCCTTCTGCCGGCTAAAGTCGGCATCTCCCCCCGCAGAGGTGGCGAATATATTCATGCAGGGACAAAATCAATGCAGGAAATCATTGAAACAGTCCCACACTATATGATACAATAAGACAAAATCCGTTATTACTAATTATTTTTGGAGGTACATATAATGACTGACCGTCAATGGGACATTATCAAGCGTGCCGCAAAATGTGAAAAGCTCGACGAGATACCCGTGGGCATGATCGTTGACAGCCCGTGGATCCCCGGCTACTGCGGCGTAAGCACAATAGACTTTTATACCGACCGCAAAACATGGATGGACTGCTACAAAAAGATCAAAGCTGACTTCCCCGAGGCAATCTGCCTCCCCGACTACTGGGTGGAATTCGGCATGGCCTCCGAATCCGGCTCCTTCGGCTGCCGCACGAACTTCTATGACTATCAGCCCGCCTGTATCCAGCATCTTATCGAGGATGTGGACGACATTGAGGAGCTTGAGCTGCCCGACCCCGACCCGGAAACGGACGGCTTCATGCCCATCGCCATCAACTACTACAAGCACATCAGTGCCGAGCTCAAGGGTACGGACGAAAAGATCCGCATGGTCGCCGCAAGAGGCCCGCTGAACATCGCAAGCTTCATCATGTCCGTGCCGGAATTCTGCGTCGCGGTCAAGACAAACCCCGACGAGCTGCATGAAATTCTGGAGAAGACGACCGCGCTCGTCATCAAATGGCTGAAAGCGCAGATGAATGTGCTCGACGATGTGGAAGGTATCCTCGTGCTGGACGATATATGCGGCTTCCTCGGTGAAGCGGATTACCTCGAATTTGCCCATCCCTATCTCAAACGCATTTTCGACGCGTTTGACGTGCCGGTAAAGATGTTCCATAACGACAACTTCGGCAATCAGTATGTCACCTTCCCGTATATTGCCGATCTCGGCATCAACATCTTCAACTTCTCCAACGGAGCGGACATCGTAAAGGCCAGAGAGCTTCTCGGAGACAAGGTCTGCATACTGGGCAACGTCGCACCGCGCGATATACTCACAGCCGGTACGCCCGAGGACGTTGAAAGAGCCGTATTCGATCAGCTCGACCGCTACGGCAGCCACAGCGGTCTCATTCTCTCCGCCGGCGGCGGCGCATCGCCCGGGATGGGCTATGAAAACTACCGTGCTTTTATCGACGCTTGTGCAAAGTGGAACGAGGCGCACAAAGCCGGATAAAGAAAATCACCCCGATGAAGCGGGCAGCCGCTCCATCGGGGTTTTCTCACATATAAACTGTTTATGCTCCGTAAACGAGATTGGGGAGCCAGAGAACCGCGTTCGGGAAGAAGATCATAAATGCGATGACCAGAACGACCGCGAGATAGAACGGCCAGCCGTAACGGAAGGTCTCCTCGACCGGGCAGCCCAGAATATCCGAAACGGAATACAAAGCCACGCCAACGGGGGGAGTCATAACGCCAAAGGTGACGGTCGTCATCATGATCATGCCGAAAACGACCTCGTTGACGCCGATGTTGCGCATAACGGGGAGCAATATCGGGGTTAGGATCAGAGCAATGACCGTCGTCTCCATGAACATACCGCAGATCACAAGGAACACCACCACGAGGAAGAGCAGTACCGTGGGGTTGGAGGTCATGGAGGTAAGGGCGTTTGCCATGGACACGGTGATATCGTCATAGACGACGCCGTAGCCGAAAACGCCGGAGAAGGCGAGAATGATCGTAATGACCGTTACGTCCTTTACGCTGTCGCGCAGAGTCTGCTTCAAGGTCGCCCATGTCAGGTCTCTGTATATGACACAGCCGACCAGAAGCGCATAGGCGCAGGCAAAGGAGCCGGACTCCGTGGGGCTCATGATGCCGAAGCGGATAAGTACGATAAGCAGGATCGGGAATAGCATCGCCCAGATACTCTCAATGAAGGATGCGGCGATCTCCTTGAAAGGAGCAGCCTTTTCATGCTCGGGCTTGTAGCCGAAATGATGGGCGCTCCACGAGGTGGCGAGCATCAGCAGTACGCACATCAGAATGCCCGGGACCCAGCCCGCCATGAACAGACGGCCGATGGAGACCTCGCCCACGGTGCCGAAGATGATAAGACCCATGCTGGGAGGAATGGTAGCGACGATCAGACCGGACAGACCGTTGATGGCCGCCGACCAGCCGCGTGAGTACCCCAGACGAAGCATTTCGGGTCCGAGTATACGCGCTTCCATGGCAGCGTCCGCGGCAGCCGAGCCGGAAACACCGCCCATAAGGGTACTGAGCAGGCAGGAAACCTGTCCCATATTGCCCCACATATGTCCCGTGCAGGCATTGCAGAAACGGGTGAGCCTTTTTGTAATGCCGCAGGAGTTCATCAGATTGCCCGCGAGAATGAACAGAGGGATTGCGAGCATCGTAAAGCTCTGCGAGGTGGAAATGGATTTCTGTACCAGAATGGTCAGAGGCAGATCACGGATAAGGAAGAAGGAAAGACCGCTTATGCCGATGGAAAAAGCAACCGGCATTCCCAGAAACAGCAGTACCAGAAAAACGATTATCGCGTAATACATTATGCTATCTCCCTCCCGCTCTCTTTTTTGATCTCCTGATCGGCAGGAGTTTTAATGCGTTCAACAAGCTTGATGGCAGTGGAGATTATCATAAAGAACGATCCGGCGGGGACAGCCATCGTGACCCAGCCGTAGCTGATCTCCAGTGCGGTGATCTGGCGCTTCCAGCCGGTCACGGTCATCTGGATGCCGAAATATACGAGGATGCAGAGAAAAATGATTATAAATATCTTGAAGATAATATCCAGTGTTTTCTGAAATTTTTTAGGGAAATGCTTGACGAGCATATCGATCCCGATAAGACCGGAGCCGCGGACAGCAACGTCGCTTCCGAAGAAGATCAGCCACGCGAACGCGACCAGCGCCACATCCTGCGCCCAGTTGAGCGGATGCTTTATCGTGCGCATAAGCGCGGAGATAAACACCAGCACCGCCAGACCGCCGAGCAGAACCATCGCAAAAACTTCCTCAAAACGGCAGAATGCTTTGTAAGCTTTTTTCATTGTGTCACTTCCTTAAGGCTGTGAATGGACAATACCGTCAGCCTGTGATTTCCCTACGGGTTAAGATGACGGCATTGTGCGAATGGGGGTATCTTCCCAAAAGGGAGATACCCCCACTGTATCAGGTTTTACAGACTGATGCGAATAAAGGAGAAATTACTTGATGCCGGCTTCGACATAGAGCTGCTCGCGCAGTTCGGTCCAGCCCAGCTCCTCGTATGCCTTCTCTGCGGCCTTCTCGAAAGCGGCGCGGTCGACTTCAACGATCTCCATGCCGTTCTCGGTCAGGGTCTTTGCCATATCTTCCTGAGCTGCCTCAACAGCCTTTGCGGACTCGTATGCGCATTCATAGAAGTCATTCTTTACGATCTCCTGGTACTCTTCAGGCAGAGTGTTGAACCACTTCTCGCCGCAGACGACCATGTTGAACAGATTGATGTGCTCGGTCTTGCTGCAGTACTCGCAGACTTCATAGATCTTGCTGGAAACAAGAGAGGTGAACTGAGCTTCGCAGCCGTCGATAGCCTTGGTCTGGATGCCGTTGTAGACTTCGCCCCAGCCGATGTTGTAGGCGGTTGCGCCGAGAGCTTCGATGGACTTGGAGTAGGGAGCTGCGCCGGGAGTACGGATGACTACACCCTTGAGAGCCTCGGGAGTGGTCCATGCTTCGTGACCGCAGAAGGAGCGGGCACCGTCATAGTAGTTGTAGCACAGACCGCGCAGACCCTCTGCCGCAAGAGCTTCGTCCCAGCCCTTGAAGGTGTCGGTAGCCATGACCTTGCAGCCGTCATCGTAGTTGTTCACGAAGTATGCCATGTTCATAATTCCCATATCCTGGACATAGCTGGACAGACGGCCGGCGTCGGTCAGAACGGCGATGTTCATGCCCTGCAGAGCCTGGTCGATCATGTCTTCCTCTGCGCCGAGCTGGCTGGAGGGATAGATGGTGACTTTGACGTGTCCGTCGGTGTCGGCCTCGATCTTGTCGGCGGCAGCCTTCATGCCGGCGTAGATCATAGAGGTGTCGGTCTGGGTGGTGGAGAGCTTGAGCTCATAGGTCTTGTCTGCGGATGCGGTTGCGCAGAGAGCAAGTACCATGCAGAGCGCCAGTACAAGTGCAAATACTTTTTTCATTTTTTTCCTCCGTATTATCGGGAATAACGGTCCCGTACCGAAATCAAAAATATTATACAGCATGTATGTTATTCTGTCTATCTGTAAACAGACAAATTTTTTATTTACTTGTTTGTATATTCTGCACAAAGCGTATAAAACCGTGAGGGTATTGATTAATCTATGTTAATCTGTTAGTATCTGTACCGGAGGCGATAAAAAATGACCTTATACAGCGCGGAAATGAAACATTCCTCAGACACTGTCAAACGCTTTACCGTGATCCAGTACGATACCTTTGAGCCGCTGCAGAAGATCATCCGGATCGTTCTCGCGCTTGCTCTTATCGTAGTCGGTGCGCTCTCCGGTTCCTCAGCCGCTATGATCCTGCTCCTGTTTTTAGGCTGCATCCTGCTGACCAATCTGAACACAAAAGCCGCATCGATCGCCGACCAGGTGGAGAGAGCGCTGCACGGGAAGTTTCCGGAGCTTACCTATTCGTTTTCCGAGACCGGCTTTCTGGACGGTCCGGAGCGTCCGGAAACTCCCTACACCTCGCTCATCCGGCTGATCGAGGATAATGAATATTATTATCTGTTTGTAAGCAAGGCCTCGGGATATATGATCGAGATAAATTCCGTTGCGGGAGAGGGCGGAAGCGAGGGATTGAAGCGGCTTCTCTCCGAAAAAAGCGGCTGTGAATGGACAAAGCCCGTCACGATCGCCACGCTTCGGCTGAAGGATATCATAAGGAAGAAATGATCTTCTCCCCCTCGGCGGTCAAAATCTGTATGAGGCCGTGAGATTTCTTTCGTTCCGCTCGTTTTCCTCGGCGTACAGCGTCCTTTCAAAAACGATCCCGCAGTGCTCCATGCACAATTCCAGAAAGCACAGGAAGATGCCTATATCGATCTGATTGTAGAAAGGCACCCTGTCCGCGGGCATAATACCGTGTTTTCCCGGCTCCATGTATCGATAGACGTGCATGGAGCTTTTTTCGGCCTCAACGATCCACGGCTGAGTATTGCAGGCGCTCGGGGCAAAGCGGACAATATCGGCGATCTCCGGATACGCGCTGCCGAACCATATCTCCCCCGCCGCTTTTCGCTTGCTTTTGAACATATCCTTCCGGAATTTATTCTCCGAGTCCACCTTGGCGATGGCGATCATGATGACGAAATCCAGTCCGTCCCATTTCTCTTCCGTCACCTTTCCGAGCCCGTACCACAGAGTTCCGATATTTCTTGACACCAGATACAGATCGAGCTGCTCTCCCATGTATCCGATATTCTGCAGATAATTATCCTTCTTTTCCGAATACATAAGGATGCAGTACTCCTGCCCGCGGTTACAGGAAAGCACGTCCTTCACGATCTTCATTTTCACCCGTATCTCCGGGCACAGCGGGATCAGCGCGCCAAACTGCGCTTCGATCTCTTTCAATTCCCGCTCGGTCAGCTTCCCGTCCCCGATATTCCGAAACAGATGGAACGACTTTCTTTTGAATATCATTTCGTAATATGCTTCCATGCTTTCACCATTGAATTTAAATTTATCTCACAAGTACCTTAAATAATCCATGCATATTGCAATAATACAGGAAGTATTTTGTCCTGCTGATCTTGAATCGTGCTTCGGCATTGCCCTCCGCATATAATTTCTTTATTTCATATCCGTCATCTTTCACGGCTGCAACAAAAGAAATATAATGCTTCTTGCTCATGTCATGCTGAATGGTTATATAGTATTCATCCTCAACCTTTTCAATGCTCATATGATGATTATCATCTTCTGTTTCCGGCTCCAAAGCAGGAAGTACAATACCACAGCAACTGACTACCGTTTCTCCGGTGCTGCAGATGATGTTTCCGCATATTGGGCACACATAAAACTTCATTCGAAGCATATTAAATGATTTATTAGTGTTTACCACATTTTCACCGGAAAACAATTCAATTATAGAAACACCCAATGCATATGCCAACGGCTCTACAAGAGAAATGTCCGGATAACCGCGACTTGTTTCCCATTTTGATATTGCCTTATCTGAAACATTCAGTTTATCGGCAAGTTGTTGCTGAGTCATGTTTTTGCTTTCTCTTAAGCGTCTGATTATTGCGCCGGTCACATATTGATTCATATGTATCGCCTCCTTACGACATTAAGGGTATTCTTTTAACATTGCAAAAACAACCTACG
>JAUNND010000070.1 GCA_030531595.1 Eubacteriales bacterium
ATAATATATAAAAACGAGGAAAACGGCTACACCGTTCTGCGCTTAAAGGACGGAAACGGCGAGACCGTCACCGTTATCGGCGCGTTCCCTTATGCCGCCTGCGGTGAGTCCATGATCGTCACCGGAGAATGGACGACCCATTCCGTCCACGGCAGACAGTTCAAGGCCGAGTTTGCACAGAGACTTCTGCCGACCGGCGCCCACGCGATCTATGAATTTTTAGCGGGCGGCGCTGTGAAGGGCATCGGCCCCGCCACTGCCTCGCTTATCGTCAATGAATTCGGCGACCGTACCCTTGAGGTACTGGAAAACGCACCGGAAAAGCTTGCCGGAATAAAAGGCATCAGCTCCGCCAAGGCTCAGCAGATGTCCAAAAGCTTCCGTCAGCAGACGGGTGTGCGCCGGGTAATGGAATTTATCTGCTCCTTCGGTCTGCGACCGGTGCTCGCCATGCGTATGTACCGCTTCTACGGCGACGAGGCGCTTGGCGTTCTGCGCGAAAACCCATACATAATGGCGTCCGTGCATATCGGCGGCAGCTTTGCCGAGGCGGATACGCTCGCCTTGCAGATGGGGCTTGAGGGCAACAGCAAAAACCGTATTCAGGCGGCGGCGCTTTTTGAGCTTGAGCATAACTCAAATAACGGTCACTGCTTTATCCCGAGAGAAAAGCTCTGCACAGTAACGGCAGAGCTGATCGGTGTTGAGACCGACGAGGTCGAGGAGTGCATAGACCTTCTTATCGAAAGCGGTCAGCTCATGTTCGAGCAGATCGCCGGCTGCAATGCCTGCTATCTGCCAAAGCTCTATTATGCCGAGGTCAACGCCGCCGAAAACCTTGCCCGCATGAGCAGACGAAAATTCAAAGAGAGTATTAATATTCAGACGCTCATTAACGTTGTTGAGACAGAGCAGAACATCCGCTACGCTCCCGCGCAGAAGCAGATATTAAATCTCGCGCTTGAAAACCAGATAGTTGTGCTGACAGGCGGTCCCGGCACCGGCAAGACCACCTGCGTCAAGGCGATCTTAGCCATGTTTGACGCACTTGACATGAAAACACTGCTGACAGCGCCCACGGGCCGCGCCGCAAAGCGCATGACGGAAATAACGGGGCGCGAAGCGTCCACCGTGCACAGACTTTTGGAAGCCAAATTTGCCGAGGACGGGGAGAGCGTCGTTTTCACAAAGGACGAGAGCGACCGGCTCGACTGTGACGCGGTGGTGCTGGACGAGTGCTCTATGGTTGACATAATGCTATTTGACGCACTTATCCGCGCTCTTCCGCCGGATTGCCGGCTCGTGATGGTGGGGGACGCCGATCAGCTCCAGTCGGTAGGACCCGGCAACGTGTTCTCCGCTATACTCAGAAGCGGCGTCGTGCCCGCGATGCGTCTTACGGAGATATTCCGCCAGACCGGCGGGAGTCATATCGTCAGAAATGCACACATGATAAACCGGGGAGAGCACCCGGACTTCGGCGAGAACACCGGAGACTTTTTCCGCCTGAGACGGCTGCAGTCGGCCTCGGCGGTGGAGACGATCACGGAGCTCTGCGCCGTCCGACTGCCCAGGAAAATGAATATCCCGTCTTCCGATATTCAGATCCTTTCTCCCACGAGGCGCGGAGAGCTTGGTACAATAAACCTGAACAGACAGCTTCAGAACGTGCTCAACCCCGCCGACAAGTCAAAGACGGAAAAGGCTTTCGGCGATGTGGTGTTTCGTACCGGAGACAGGGTCATGCAGATCAGGAACAATTACGACATCGTCTGGCAGTCGGAGGACAGAAAGACGCTCGGTACCGGCGTGTATAACGGCGACATCGGGTCTATCACGGCCATCGATACCGCAAACGAGACGGTCACGGTTAATTTTGACGGCAGGATAGCTTCATACAGCTTTGACAGCCTCATGGAGCTGGAACACGCCTGGGCGATGACGGTACATAAGTCGCAGGGCAGCGAGTACAGGGCAGTCATATTGGCGCTGTCCGAAAGCTCGCAGATGCTTATGACAAGGAGCGTGCTGTATACAGCCGTCACAAGAGCAAAGGAGCTGCTGATCCTTGTGGGAAACGACGCGGCGGCCTACGGAATGATCGACAATTCCCGCCGCTCCAACCGTTACAGTGCGCTTCGCGTGCGGCTTATCGCTCTATGCCGATGAAAATAAAGGATTGTCTGCTTGAACTGCTTTTTCCGAGCCGCTGCGCTTTCTGCCGGAAGATCACAGGCGACAGAAAACAGCTTTGCCGTGACTGTGAGGGGAAGCTGCCGTATACGGGGGGAAGCAGCGGGATGCAGTTTTTCAAAAATGTCGACGGCTGTGTATCGCCTCTTTTCTATGAGGGTACGGTGAGAGAGTCCCTTCTGCGCTATAAATTCGGCGGCTGTGCCGCATACGGCACTGTTTACGGAAAATTAATAGCAAAATGTATTGACGAAAACAGTATTTCCTGCGATATTATTACATGGGTTCCGCTGAGCCGCAGAAGACTCAGAAAGCGCGGCTATGATCAGGCAAGACTCATTGCGGAAAGTGTGGCAGGGGAACTCAAAGTGCCTTGTGAAAAGCTCCTTGTGAAGCTCCGGGACAATCCGGCACAGTCCGGCGTGGGGAATATGGAAAACAGACGAAAAAACGTATCAGGCGTATACGGCACCGTGAATGAGGAGCTGTTTTACGGCAAGCGGGTGCTGCTGACAGATGATATCGTCACTACCGGCTCCACGCTTTCGGAATGTGCATCGATGCTGAAAAAAGCGGGCGCCGCAGCCGTATATGCCGCGGCGGCAGCGCGAAAAAAAGACTGATACCGTTTTGGGGAGAAACAGATGAATTTTTTTGAAAAAGATATAGCGATAGATATGGGTACGGCGACAACGCTGATTTTTGAACAGGGAAAGGGTATCGTGAGCCGTGAGCCTACGATCGTCGCGGTGGATAAGTTTTCCGGAAAGATATTAAAGGTCGGGCAGGACGCACGTAAAATGCTGGGCAGGACTCCCGCCAACATCGTCTCGATAAGACCCGTCAATAACGGCGTTATCTCCGACTATGAGATCACGGCGCAGATGCTGAGGGAGCTTATAGGACGCATCACGACCGTATCGCTTTTCAAGCCCTGTATCCTCGCCTGCGTTCCGAGCAGTATAAACGGTGTTGAGGAACGCGCAGTGATCGACGCGGCCATCGAAGCGGGCGCAAGAAAGGTGTATCTTCTGGAGACTGCCGTTGCGACCGCACTCGGAGCCGGCGTTGATATCTCCAAGGCCGACGGGCACATGGTCATAGATATCGGCGGCGGCACAACGGAGGTGGCGATCATTTCCGCGGGAGGCGTTGTGGAGTGCGAGTCGATAAAGGTGGCGGGTGAGGCGTTTGACGAAGCGATCGTCCGATATATCCGCAATAAGCACAATGTACGTATCGGACTGACGACAGCCGAGGAGCTCAAGCGCAGTATCGGCTGCATCATACAGCGCCCCGACGCCGGCGTTGAGGAGGTAAAGGGTCAGAATATCACGAACGGTCTGCCGAAGAGCGTTGAGATAAGCTCATCGGAGCTGATAGAGGCATTCGTTGAACCGATGAACAAGATTCTTGAGGCCATTCATGCCGTACTGGAACGCACCGCACCGCAGCTCGTGGGCGATCTTGACAAAAACGGTATCATCATGTCCGGCGGCGGAAGTCTTATCTACGGTATCGACCGCCTTATCGAGCGCAGCACCGGCATAAGGACAGTTGTCGTGGACGATGCGGTATCCTGTGCCGCTTACGGTGCGGGCAAAATGCTGCTGCATCTTGACGATATGCAGGACGGAATGATGAACTTTTACAGAAAACGCCAGCTGAAAGGCGAATACTGATCAGCCGGATACACATGACATGGGGGAAAACAAAATGGGTATTGCCGATTTATTCAGGAAAACAAAGACACCGCCTGTCTGCTCTGCCGTGGTCGTGGCCGCAGGGGCGTCGAGACGCATGGGCGAGGATAAGACTCTCATGCTTCTCGGAGGTAAGCCGGTCCTCATTCGGACACTTTCGGCATTTGAACAGTGCGACAGCGTGGAAGAGATCGTCGTTGTGACACAGAGAGACAGGATCGTTGAAATTGCCGATCTGTGCAAAAAGTATTCTCTTTCAAAGGTCTCCAAGGTCATCGCGGGAGGCGCCACCAGAAGTGAGTCATCTCTTGCGGGCGCTTCTGAGGTGAAGAGCGATGCCAGGCTGATTGCCATTCACGACGGGGCACGTCCTTTTATAACGCCCGAGCTTATTACAGCCACCGTCAATGCCGCGTCGGAGCATATGGCAGCGGCTCCCGCCCTCAGATCCACCGATACGCTGAAGGCCGTTGATGATAAGGGCTTCATTATCGGCACGGTTGACCGGGAGACCACGGTCCGCATCCAGACACCGCAGGTATTTTCCGCGGAACTCATAAAAGGCGGTCTTACAAAGGCCGTCACCGGTAATATCGCCATAACAGACGACTGTCTTGCCATGGAGATGATGGGTGTAAAGGTCTTCACTGTGGAGGGCGATGAAAGCAATATAAAGCTGACGACTCCCAAGGACGTTATTCTTGCGGAAGCGATCCTTGCCGACAGAGGTGAGAAGATTTGAGAATAGGACACGGCTATGACGTCCATAAGCTCGTCGAGGGCAGAAAGCTCATACTCGGCGGCGTGGATGTCCCCTTTGAAAAGGGACTTCTGGGACATTCCGACGCGGATGTGCTGACCCATGCCCTTATGGACTCTCTGCTGGGGGCTGCGGCGCTCGGGGATATAGGTCATCTGTTTCCGGACAATGATGACGCTTACCTCGGCGCGGACAGCCTGGAGCTGCTGAAAAAAGTCTGCGCGGTACTGGATGAAAAGGGATACAGGATATCGAATACGGACTGCACTGTCATCGCGCAGCGGCCGAAGCTTGCCCCTTATATTCTCAAAATGCGTGAAAACCTCGCTTCTGCCATGGGCGTTGACGTTGACTGCGTCAGCGTAAAGGCCACCACCGAGGAGCACCTCGGCTTTACCGGCGAGGGACTCGGCATTGCCGCCCATGCCGTCTCGCTCATAGAACAGAAATAATCGCTGCGGCATAGTATGTGATGTATCTATGCCGAAAGCATGGTATATGCTTCCCCACGGATATTCTGTGGAGAGGCTTTTTTTATATGGAGCTGATATCAAAATGACACAGTATCTTATCATGTGCCCGTCACTGACGGCGGCACAGAAAACACAGATGGTATTTGAACGCGCCGGAATTTCCTCGGCTGTCGTGAAGGCTCCGCGCAGCCTGTATGCAAACGGCTGCGGTTATGCCGTCAGTCTTTACAGAGGTATCGACAGAGCAAAAGAGCTTTTGCGGAAAAACGGCATAATGCACGGCGATATTTACAAAAGGAAAGAAAACGGGGAATATATGCTCCTTGATTGACGGAAGGGAGTGAACCGATATTATATATCTTGATAATGCCGCTACCACTCTGATAAAACCTTCCGCAGTGGAGAGAAGTATGCTGAACGCGCTGAGAACGTGCGCAAGCCCGGGCAGAGGAGGTCATGAAGCGGCAAAACGGGCCGCGGAAAAGGTCTTTGCCTGCCGGGAGAGCGCAGCGGCGCTTTTCAATGTCGGAGACAGCTCAAAGGTGGTTTTCACCCAGAACGCGACTCACGCACTGAATATTGCGATCTTTTCTCTGACAAATGCCGGAGATCGGGTAGTTATTTCGGGGTTTGAGCATAATTCCGTTACAAGACCGCTTAATGCCGTCGGTGCGGAAACGGTAACGGCGGGCACGAAGCTTTTCGATTCGGAGGATACGCTCAGAGACTTTGAACGGAAGATACCCGAGGCGAAGCTTGCGGTATGCACCCATGTCTCCAATGTGTTCGGTTATGTGCTGCCGATCTGTAAGATAGCCGAGATATGCAGAGCGTATTCCGTGCCGCTTATCGTGGACGCCTCCCAGAGTGCGGGTATATTGAAGACGGATCAGGAAAGACTGAACGCCGCGTTTATTGCCATGCCGGGGCACAAGTCGCTTTTCGGCCCGCAGGGAACGGGAATACTGCTCTGCGGAGACAGCGGAAGACCGCTGATGCACGGCGGCTCCGGCTCCGACAGCCTGCTGCCGACGATGCCCGAGTATCTTCCGGAACGGTTGGAGGCCGGTACTGCCAATGTGTGCGGGATAGCCGGACTTAAAGCGGGTATTGATTATGTCAGAAAAACCGGAACAGACAGGATCTCAAACTATGAAACGCATCTGAGATGCCTTTTCACCGAAAAGCTGTCCGGAGTAAAGGAGCTAGTGCTGTTTACCTCCGAGGCGGATAACCAGAGCGGAGTGGTTTCGTTTTCGCCCGTAAGGGGTGATAGTGAGACTTTTGCCGCGGAGCTTGCAAAAAGGGGAATATGCGTAAGAGCCGGACTCCATTGCGCACCTCTTGCGCATAAGAGCGCGGGGACAGTTGAAAAAGGAACGGTACGTGTGAGCTTTTCGCCCTTCAATACTGAAAAGGAAGTGCTCACGGCTGCTTCGGAAATAAAAAACATCGTCCATAATCATTAAATCTGTTGCCTTTTTCTGAAATATGAATTATAATATAGCGATATATATTTAAAAGCAGAGTTTTGTATACGAAAGGAGCATCATGGAAGTATTCGGCAATGTATTGGATCAGCTGACCAATTATCTGATGACGATGACTGTCAGTGATTATGTGGATATTATTCTGATCGCATATATCATTTACAGAGTGGTCATGTTCATCAGAAAAACAAATTCCAGAAATATCGCCATCGGTGCTCTGATTTTTGTGATCGTGCTGTGGCTTTCGGAAGTAACGAAGCTTACGATGGTCAATACGCTTATGCGCAAGGCGGTTGAGCTGGGCCTTATTGCATTGCTCATTCTTTTCCAGCCGGAGCTTCGGCGGATGCTTGAGCGTATGGGCAGCAGCCTCACGGACGGAAGATATTCACAGGGCACCGATATTGAAAGCGCCATTGACGAGACGGTCAGTGCCTGCGCCGATATGTCTTATGCGCATACAGGTGCCCTGATCGTTTTCGTGCGCAGCGTCAGTATAAACCATGTTCTCAGTACGGGTACTCTTGTCAATTCCGATACGACGGCGGAGCTTATCAAGAATATATTCTTTGTCAAGGCACCTCTGCACGACGGCGCACTTGTGATCCAGAACTGCCGTATCGCCGCGGCCGGCTGTGTTTTGCCGCTGACACAGAATAAAAATCTCAGCAAAGAGCTCGGCACAAGGCACAGAGCCGGTATCGGTATGAGTGAGCAGTCGGATGCGGTCGTGGTGATCGTCTCGGAGGAGACCGGCGCCATATCGGTTGCCGTTGACGGAAATCTGAAACGCCATCTGTCACAGGAGGAGCTCCGATCGGTCCTCCGGAAGGAACTGGTCATTGACGAAGAAAATGTGAGCAAGTATGACTCGATGATGAAGTTCGTCAGAAAGCTGATGCTGCTTGATGACGGCAGGGAGGACAGGCGTTAATGAAAAAAATATATGACAGCAGAGCCTTTTGGATGGTAGTTTCTCTGATCGCCTCCATTGCGATATGGGTCTATATGACAAGCATGAAGACGGATGAGGTCAAGCTCACGTTCAGAGGCATAAGCGTCGATCTGGTCGGAGAGGATACGCTTCGTTCCTCCAAAAACATGGTAATAACCGACATGGATAACGCTACCGTCAATGTAGACCTCACAGGCCCGAGAAGAATCGTTGCCTCTCTTACGCCGGAGGATCTTACGGCTGTCATCGATGTGAACAAGCTTTCGAGAGCCGCATATACGACCCAGCAGTATTCGATCGCTTTTCCAGATGGCGTTGACTCATCCAAAATAGCGGTATCCAAAAAAATTCCGGATACGATCAGCTTTGTCGTATCGCCTTTGAATACAAAGACGGTTCAGGTCAGAGGCAGCTTTGACGGGTCTCTGGCAGAGGGCTATACAGCCGAGACGCCGGTGTTTGAACCCGCCACCATTACGGTTTCCGGTCCGGACGCTTATCTGAAAAATGTCGAATATGCGTGGGTCAGCTTCACAAAGGACAATGTGGACAGCACGTACAGAGACGATAATGCACCCATAAAGCTTATGAACGAGAACGGAGAGGAATGCTCAACGACCGGTCTGACCTGTTCACAGGATACCGTCGTTGCAACGCTCCCCCTGCTCCAGGTCAAGGAGATCCCGATCACCGTTGATCTTGTGAACGGAGCGGGCGCCCTGCCGGACAATACGGTCGTGACCGTAGAACCGACCAGTATAACGCTTGCGGGTGACTCGGCGATCCTTTCCGGAATCAACAAGATATTGCTTGATACAGTGGATCTCACCTCCTTTGTATCTACTTTCAGCGAGACCTATACCATTCCGATTGACAACGGTCTTAAAAACCTCACGGGCGTGACCGAGGCTAAGGTAAGCGTAGAGATATTGAACCTTGAAACAAAGAAATTCAACGTGAAGAATATTTCCTACATGGGTGTTACCGAGGGATTTGAGGCAGAGCTTATTACGGAGAGCATCGAAGTCATGATCCGCGGTACCGCCGAGCAGCTTGCACAGCTCAGGGGAGAAAACATCAGAGCTGTTGCCGACCTGACGGACTTTAACGAATCCGTGGGCAATTACAGCCCGGCTGTAAAGATCCAGGTGGACGGATTTACGGATGTGGGCGCGGTTATGGGACCCTACACGGTCTCGGTGGAAATAAGAAAGGCACAGCCATGACAAATAACGCCGTTGTTACAAAGCTGCTCGGAGCAGATACGGCAGAGGTCGCCGTTATACGCATGACAGCGTGCGGCGGAAACTGCGGAAGCTGTGAGGCGTGCAGATGCGACAGCGAGGTCAGAGTGATCGCTTCCAATCCGCATGGGGCAAAGCCGGGACAGAAGGTGGTCATCGAAAGCCGTTCGGCGGATATCTTCGGTGCGGCCGCGATTGTATATATCCTTCCGATCGTTTTGCTTTTTGCGGGATATATCGCCGGTGCGTCGGCGGGAGCGGGCGAGGGAATGTGTGTCCTTCTGGCATTTGCGGCCGTGCTGCTCGGTACGGTCATTACGGTCACGGTACAGCGGAGAAAGAAGAAAAAGACGATCGCGTATAATATTATAAAAATAGATTGAGGCAGAAAGAATGATAAAAAGCATGACAGGATACGGCAGTGCAAAGGGCACTGTCGAGGGCATTGAGATAACCGTAGAACTCAAAAGCGTCAACAACAGATATCTTGAACCGTCTATCCGCCTTCCCAGAAGCTTTATTTTTGCGGAGGACGCGGTCAAGTCCGCCGTTCAGTCACATATAAGCCGCGGCAAGGTCGATGTGTTCATAACGATGGATACATCCCAGGCGGGAGATATGGCGGTCAGAGTCAACGAGCCGCTTCTGAAAGGATATATTGAGGCTATCCGTCACATATCAGGGGAGTATGCCCTGACAAACGATATGACGGCCATGTCCGTTGCCCGTTTCCCCGATGTTCTGAGCGTTGAGAAAAAGGATATGGACGCGGAGGCGATCTCAAAGGCGATCTCCGATATTGCGGAGAGGGCGCTGCAGGACTTTGACGTAATGCGTCTGCGTGAGGGTGAAAAGCTCCGGGATGATGTGCTTTCCAGACTCGGCGTCATTGAAAAACTTGTGAGCACCGTTGAGGAAAAGGCTCCCGAGACCGTGAAGGAATACCGTACACGTCTTGAACAGAAAATGACGGAGGTGCTCGGCACAGCCGGGATCGAAGAGAGCAGGATACTTGCCGAGGCCGCGATCTTTGCCGACCATATCGCGGTCGATGAAGAGACCGTCCGTCTGAGAAGCCATATCGCCCAGCTCAAAACGATGATAAAAGGCGGTTCTCCCATAGGCAGAAAGATAGATTTCCTTGTGCAGGAATTCAACCGCGAAGCCAATACGATCGGCTCCAAATGTCAGAACTCCGAAATCGCCCATGTCGTGGTCGAATTGAAATCGGAGATAGAGAAGATACGTGAACAGATCCAGAATATCGAGTGAGGAAAAAATGAAGCTTGTAAATATAGGCTTCGGCAATCTCGTGTCGGCGGGAAGGATAATCTCCGTTGTCAGTCCAGAATCCGCGCCCATAAAGCGAATGATACAGGATGTGCGGGAAAAAGGACTGCTGATCGACGCCTCCTTCGGCAGAAGCACCCGTTCGGTCATAATAACCGACAGCGGAAACGTTATCCTCTCGGCGCTGAACTGTGATGTGCTGGGAGCAAGAATTGAAGGAAGATCCGATAAGGAGGAAGAGGAAAATGAGTGAAAAGGGCAGACTGATCGTAATATCCGGGCCATCCGGCGCGGGAAAGAGCACAGTCGTTTCCAAGGCGGTCGCCGAAAGAAACGATGTCTGTTTTTCCGTTTCCGTGACCACAAGAAAGCCGAGAGTCGGCGAGGTCGACGGGAGAGAATATTTCTTCGTTGACCTTGACAGATTTAAGGAAATGACGGACAATAACGAATTGCTTGAACACGCGGAATACTGCGCCAACAGTTACGGTACGCCGAGAGCTTATGTCGAGGAAAAGACCGAAGAGGGGCTGAACGTCATTCTCGATATCGAGGTGCAGGGAGCCCGTCAGGTGGCGGATAAGATGAGCGACGCCGTCAAGATATTCATTATCCCACCCTCCATGGACGAGCTGAGAAACCGCCTTGAAAAGCGCGGCGCCGATACGCAGCGTGCCATTGAAGCGAGACTTATCCGCGCCGCTCAGGAGTATGAGGAAGCCGACTTCTATGATTACCTTATCGTAAACGACGACGCGGACAGAGCGGCCGCAGAGCTCTCTGCCATTATCACCGCCGAAAAATGCCGTTTTGCTCTGAGAAAAGAGCGCCTTGAAAATGCTTGATCTGCAAACTGTAGGGCGGGGGCTTGCTCCCGCCGAAGAAAATGCAGCAGACAGAAATAATATGTAATGTTTATAAAATATCTGCTATCAGCAGAGAAATGGAGTATATTTATTATGATGCTTTATCCCCCCGTGGCTGAGCTGACCGAGAAGGTCGGCAGCCGCTATCAGCTTGTCAATCTTGTTGCCAGAAGAGCGCGTGTCATTTCGCAGGAGTCTGAGGAAAAACAGATCCCTCTTGAAAAAAAGCCTGTTTCCATGGCGATCGACGAAGTATATACCGGAAAGCTCTCAATAAAGTAAGACATTTAAGCGGGGCTTTGTCCCCGCTTTTGTGCTGTTCGACTATTACTGAGTGTGGAGTGTGGAGTG
>JAUNND010000071.1:0-3355 GCA_030531595.1 Eubacteriales bacterium
TGAATGTTGCTTTGGCACAACAAAAATTATAATCCGAACAGCCGCAGAGCGTAAAAAAACTCTGCGGTAGTTCTTTGCTTGATGGTTGACAAGTTCACAATTGTCGTGTAGAATATTATTTAATTTTTGTAAGAAGCCCAAGAAAAGCGATTCTGGACGTAATAAACCTTTGCAGAAACAGTAGCCATTTTCCGCTCTTCTGCGTATAAAAAGATGTAAGGCAAGAAACCTTACGGTGATTAACATTCCGTCCCACTGATGCAAAAAAGTAATTAAGAAATTAAAATTTGAAAGGAGATACCAACATGAAAACCAATGAAGAACTGAATGCCCTCAAAGAGGAAGTTGAAACCCTGAGCAAAAAGCTCGCGGAGCTGAACGAGGAAGAGATTGCGCAGGTCGCAGGTGGCTGGACCTATTGGTCTCCCGTAGGTGGAAAACCGATTGTTGACCGGGATGGCGGCAGCAAATGGCCTTACAGCAAAGAAGGCACAGACGGCAACAGCTGGGGTCCGAACTGGGGTGAACATTAAGATCCCGCAGACGAACGGATAAGCAGAGCAGAAAACAATATTTAAGGGGTCTCCCCTAACGGCTGTACGGTGACTCCGCCTGTATTTGCTTTGCAAAATGAGGGCTAAAAAATACTCTCTGTTGACAGATGAATATTTCTAAGCTACAATTTATATTATGATAGGTGTAGTGAAATCAAAATAGCATACATTATTTTAAAAGGATGGTTACTATGAAAGATTCTAAAAATGAAGTTTTGAGCAAAGCAACGGATGAGAATGTGCTCGCAGGCGTCCTGGATGGTGCCGAACTGACGGACGATCTCATCGCAAAGGTGAACGGCGGCGTTGTTGCCGAGCAAAACACAGGGAACGATACGGGCTGTTCTCATTGAGCCGGAAGCAATTCAGCGGTGTGTCTGCGGCGTCTTTGTTCGCCGGCACGCCGCTTTTTTGCGGTTTAGTTTTTGAAAATGAATGCCGACATGTTCCGGACGGAAATTGATTGATATGAATTATTCCAATACTGACAAAACACAGATACATCGCTCAGTGTATACCGCCTGTGTTCCCTATAAAGACACGGGAAAGTATTTGCTGCATTCCTTTATGACCGGGAAGTTCGCCCTCCTGACGGAAAAACAGAAAGAAGTGTTTGAGCATCCGGCTGAACATCTTTCTGAGCAAATCATTCCTGCGCTGCTGGAATATGGCTTCCTGTCGGAGGAAGACGACTATTCCGTGCTCGTGGAAAAACTCAAAAAAGCCAACCCCCGCATTCCGCACAATAAGAACCTTACGATGGAGATCTGCCCGACGATGAACTGCAACTTTGATTGCAGATATTGTTTTGAAGCAGGCAGAAGGCGTTCCGGCTCTATGAGCGATGAAACGGCAGCCCGGGTTGCGGAATTTGCCCGCAAAAGAATCGATGAAACCAAAACGAGCCGCTTGTCTGTCAAATGGTTCGGCGGGGAGCCTTCTCTTGAACTTGAGAGAATCAGAGAATTAAGTGACCGGCTGATAGCAATCGCAGACGGGCACGGGATCCCGTACAATGCGTATATTCAAACTAACGGCTATCTGCTGACGCAGGAAATGGCGGATATGCTGGAGGATAAACGGGTCAGATCGATCGAGATCACTATAGACGGCAACAAATCCACGCATGACACTCTTCGCGTCCTCAGCGGCGGGCAGGGCAGCTATGACATAATCATGGATAGGCTTTTTCATCTCAGAACCAACATGAAGATCAAGATCCGCTGTAATCTGCACAAAGACAACCTGAGCGCGTTCGGCGACCTGATGAAAGACGTGGAAAAGATGAAAGCCGTCACGCACAACAACATTATCTGCACGCCGCGAATCATCAGAGCACGGAGCAATATACCGGAGGAGGGAACTTTTCTGAAGGATACCGTCCTGACAAATGAAGAATACCTTCATCAGTTTCATAGCCTTTATTCAATGAATCATTTTGAAAATCCGGTTTATTCCGACATTGAATACTTCAGAGGAAAAATGACCTCCCCATGCAAAGGGAGCAACGGAACAGGCTTTACAATCGATGAACTCGGGAATATCTATGGCTGCAGTATGGAAGTCGGCAATCCCGGCTACGTGATCGGCAATGTCAGAACCTATGAAAATGATGCAAGCCTTGCCCGCACGGAGAGCTATGAGTCTTTTCGCAGTTCCTTCTGCACGGACAGGGAACAGTGCAAAAACTGTGTGATCCTGCCGACGTGTCTGGGCAGATGCCCCAGAACATGGAATGAATTCTATGATTGCGAACGGTTAAAGGGAAATCTGGCAGATACCATGATAAAAGTATATGATCTTTTTCAAAATTACCGGACAGTATGATGCGGTGAATAAATATGTGCCATCTTATGGGCAGAGAAGCCGTTTCCTCCGGCACTGCAATTGTGTAAAACGAAAATCCCCCGATGCATTTCAAACAATGCAGAGGGGGGATTCGTTATGGTGCTTTAGGAGAGTGGAGCCACAGAAAATTCACCGGTCTCCTTTTAAAACTATTCAAATAACCGTCCCCATTGACCAATGTCATTTAGTTAATGATTTTTCACTGTAGGGCGGGGGCTTGCTCCCGCCGAAAAGTCGGAGTTTCCACAGCGTTACGGCGGGAGCAAGCCCCCGCCCTACGGACGCAATTTTCTTACCTTAATGACATTGCCCCATTGACTCGGTTATTTTTTCCCGAGCTTAAACGCCGGTTCTTCGCCTTTTACAAGCCTTTTTATATTTTCCTTATGCCTTGCCACTACTGTGATCATCGTAAACAGCGCGAGAATGATTTTGCTTTTCGGCAGTCCCAAACACACGGAAGCGGCAAAAATACCCACGGCGGCACATATCGAGCCGAGGGATACGCGCTTGCTGAGTACAGCCGCTATGAAGAATACCGCCGCCGCGATCAGCCCTGCCCGCCAGTCGATAAAGAACACGATCGCCGCGCCGACGGAGACCCCCTTGCCGCCCTTGAAGCCGTGAAAAGCGGGAAAACAGTGTCCGATCAGGCAGAAGCAGCCTGCGATGCACACGCCCCAATCTCCGAACAGGCACTTACCGATCACCATCGCCGCGACCGCTTTCAGAGCATCCGCCGCCAATGTAAGAAGCCCCATTTTCAGCCCGTAGACACGCGCCATATTGGTGGCGCCGGCGTTGCCGCTGCCGCACTCACGCACGTCTTTGCCGCAGACCTTTTTTGACAGAAAAATCGACAGACTCAGACAGCCCAGCAGATATGATAGAATTACCGTTATAATAATTTTCGGAATACTCACAAATACACCTCAAACTGTAGGGCGGGGGCT
>JAUNND010000071.1:3365-11065 GCA_030531595.1 Eubacteriales bacterium
ACACAAAACCCCACCCCACACGGTCGGGGGGGGGGTGGCCCCCGCCTTTTTGCGGCAAACCAACACAACCGGGGGGGGCCCCCCCCCCCCGCCCTACATTTTTAAAAAACTAACAATTGTTTGACCGCATTGTCTCTGGGGGTGGGAGAGCTTCTTTATTATAGGACAATTCCATTTCAGCTTCAATAAATTTTGCACGGTTTTACACAATGTTAAACTTTGACCACGGATATTCCGCAGGCGGGGTTAAGGAGAAATCCATCCGCTCACCGGTCTTCGGGTGCTCAAAGGAAAGGGAATACGACCAGAGCGCGATCTCGCACCCATCCTCAAGCGTACTGTACTTTCTCTCCCCCACGAGCGGAAAACCGCGGGAGGCGAACTGACAGCGTATCTGATGCGTCCTGCCGGTGTGAAGCTGAATTTTCACAAGGCTCATTTCGTCGGTTCTCCCAAGCGTTTCGTAGCTCAGACGCGCTTCCTGTACGCCCTTGGCAGGAGTATCGGTCACGAATGTCATTTTACGCGCCTTGTCACGGTAAAGGAGATCGGTCATATCGCCGCTATCATCGGTCTCGCCGTGGACAACTGCAAGATACTGTTTGCAAAAGAAGCCGTTCTGTACCTGCCGGGAGAGGACGGATGCGTTTTCGCCCCCGCGAGCAAGGATCATAAGCCCGCCGACAACTCTGTCAAGACGGTGCACCGTGCGGACATCGGCGTTTTTGTCGCCGAGCGCATCGCGCACAAGCTCCGGCATCCCGCCGGGTTCATCGGTAGACAGTACCCTCGGCGGCTTGACGGCAATGATTATATCGTTGTCAACATATATCAGCTTCATATTTCACTCCAAATTTTGCCTTCCCCAAGGGAAGCTTCGCCCCTCTCTGAGGGGGGGGGGGAATTAAAGGGGGGAGTGTCCAAATGTGCAGCAACGTCAAGGAACTCCCTCATACTCATCTCTGATTAAAAATAGACATTTTTAATCAGAGCTTTTGAAGCATTCAAGAGCCTCGCTATGCTCGGTTAATGCTTCAAAAGGCGTCTCATACGAAAACTACGCCGCTGAGGCGGCTATTAAAACAAGACACATAATGTCTTGTTTTAATCAGTTTTCAGTATCAGTCGCTGCGCGACAGCTCCCTCAGGGAGGGAGCCGATGCACTCAAACCTGAAAAGCACTCCGGCATTTCTGCCGGAGTGCTGTGTTTATTTCGCGGGAATTACTGTACGCTCTTCTTTCTTCTGGGCAGGAGAGCTACGGCGCCGGTCGCGGAGAGGATCATGATCGCGATCCACAGACCGATGTTGGCCTCGTCACCGGTGGAGGGTGCATAGTTGGCGGTAACGATGCGGAAGTTGGTGGTCTGGGTGGTTCCGCTGGGGCTGTTGAGCGTCATGGTGTAGCTGCCGTATGCGAGTTGATTGAGGAAGTTGGAGTTGAGAGTCAGCGTCTTGCGGTCGGTGCTCAGCGAGTAGTTGGCAGGATCGATCCACTTGCCGGAGATATAGACATCGTTGATCTCATTGGCAGCGTTGAAGTACAGGTTGCTTGCGGTACCTTTGACGTGTGCGTTATCGCCGTAGGTCGCGCTGGCAGAGCCGGTAGCATTGTTGCCGGAGATATAGATGTTGGCGTATACAAGGCCGGTGGGATTGTTATAATCGTCGTAGGCGGTATAAATCTTGAGCGTGTGCGTACCGTTTGCCAGAGTGGCAAGGTATGCGGCCTTGAGAGTCAGAGTGCCGTTCCAGTATACGATCTGGCTGGTGCTCTTGTTGTTGAGGTACTGGTTATCGAGATACATCCAGTAAGCTGCGGGAGTGATCTGGAAGGACAGGTCGCCGTCGGTTCTGGTCCATGTCGCGGACTTGGGAACGATCTTTGCGTTGCCATAGGGATCGACGCCGTTGACGCCGATGACTGCGGTGGCGGTTCTGGAAGCATCCATTCTGGAGGTGCAGGTGACGGTGACGCTGCCGTCGAGATCACCGGCGGTGAGGACAAGGCTGTTGCCCTTTACGACAGAGGATGCAACGATAGAAGCATCGTTGGGAGTGAAGCTCCAGTTGAAGGTCTCGCCGTTGACGGGATTGGCAACGGAGACGGTCGCGGTCTTGCCGGCGGACATGGTATAGTTGCTGGTGTTCAGCTCGAGAGCGTCGGCCTGAGAGACGGTGACGAGTGCGTAGCCGTAGACGCTGCTGTCGTGGGCATAGGCTCTGACTTCAACGGGAGTGCTGCCGGTGGCGGCAACGCCCTTGATGGTGCAGGTGTTGTTGTTGGAGGAGAGCTGAACAGCGTTGGAGGTGCAGTACCAGTGATCGATGTAGGTGCTGTCCTTGCTCAGTGTTGCGGTCAGAGTGACGGACTGTCCGAGGACAAGGTCAACATTCACGGGAGTGACGGTAACAGTCAGCTTGTTTCCCTTTACGGTGACAAGGCACTCATTGGAGATTGCGGAGCCGTCGGAGGTGCAGGCAGTGATGGTTGCGGTACCTGCTGCTTTAGCAGTAACTTTACCGGCGTTGTCAACCGTTGCCACAGCATTGTTGCTGGATCTCCAAGTGAGATTATCATCGGAGGTTGCTTTTACTCCGTTAAGATATGCAGTAATTGTCTCGGATGCCGCACTCATTTCAAGATCGATATAGCTCTTGTCCAGAGTGAGTGCCACAGGAGGAACCTTGACTTCAACGGTGAAGCAGCCCTTAACCTCGTTCGGCTGATCATAGTTTATATAGGCCCAGATGTTTGCGGTTCCGCTCTTGAGACCTCTGACAAGACCGGTCGCGGAGTCAACAAAAGCTACATCTGATTCGGCCTTATTGTCGGGAGTATAGGCTTTCCATGTAATAGCTCCGGTACTGCCGGTGGGATAGATCAGGATTTCGTTTGCGTTATAGCTGTTGTATCCGTCAAGAGCAACATAGTTTTTTGTGAAAGCTATGTACTGAGGAGCCGCATTGACGGTAACGGTGGTGGAGCAGCTGTCAACAACTGTGCTGTTCATCTTATCGACAACTTCAACAGTAACCGTATAGGTTCCTGCGGGCTTGTCTTTGAACACAAGTGTGGTTTGGTTGCAGGATGCCATGGGGTCTCCGCCGGCATACTCTCCGTTGATCTTCCAGTACCAGCAGTACTCAAATCCCATCTGAATAGGATCAAACGGATTGATTGCGAGAGTATAAGACTCGCCCTCATTGATTGATATGTTGCCCTGACTGGGCGTGGTGAATGAAATCATGCTGTCTGCGCTTGCGCTGACACACAGCAGCGTTGCCAGTATGCACACCAGCAACAGGGTAGAAACTACTTTCCTCATTGTTTTCATTTTTATATCCCCCTTATGAGGTAGTTTACATATTCGACGCGACTATAATAACACACGTAAACCGATTTGGCAACAAAAAAATGACAGAAAAATAAAAATTTTTTTGAAGACTTGTCGGACAGCATATATACTTATCGCCGCATCATTCAAATAACCACCGAAAACATCTGGATTTACGCGGTTTTGCGCTTCCGGAGCACCTTACGGTGATTATTTTTCGGTTAGGCACAGTGTAACACAGTCAAAGCAAAATTGCAAGTACTTTTTTCTAAAATTTTTCTATTTTTTTACCGAATTGTAACTTATTCAATTTGTTGTGTCATAAAGTTATGTTAATATCAATATGTTGACTGCGTGCTTGTCTCCGTAATCTTATATACGACACAAAAAGCGTAATGTTCCCTGCCCAATGTTATTTAGTTAATGATTTTTCGCTGTAGGGCGGGGGCTTTCGCCCGCCGAAAAGTTAGAATTTCAACAGCGTTGCGGCGGGAGCAAGCCCCCGCCCTACAGATGAAGTTTTCTTATCTTAATGACATTGGTTCCCTGCCCGTTTCTTTTTTCTGTAATTTTTTTGCCGATGAAAGAAGTGACGGCAAGGAAGCGTCCCGCCGTCACATAAAACGGACAGCGGCTTTTGCCGCTGTCCGAAAGGCTTACTCTATACTTATCATATAATAGTACACCGGCTGACCGCCGTAGACCACATTCGTCTCCGCGTCGGTGAAGCGGTCGGAGAGGTAGCCCGCCGCCTCCGTCGCCTGTGCCTCGGTCACGTCCTCGCCGTAATAGATGCTGATAAACTCGGGATCATATATCTCAATGGAGTTTTTCAACTGTCCGAAAAGCGTTTCAAGATCGCGGTGGCTGCCGATCAGAGCGCCGTCCAGCAGAGCCAGGTACTCGCCGCAGTGTATCTCATGCCCGTCATAGTCCGAATCGCGGGCGGCATAGGTTATCATCGCGGTGTGCACGTTTTCCATCGCGGCGTCCATATCCTCTTTGAGCTGCTCTTCCTCGTTGTCGGGATTGAAGGAGAGCATGGCGGAAATGCCCTGTGCCACGCTCTTTGAGCGCATGACCACGACCTTTTTTCCGGTCAGCGGGATGCACTGCTCTGCCGCCATGAAAATGTTCTTGTTGTTCGGGAAAACAAAGACCGTCTCGGCGGGAGTTTTGTTTATTTCGGTAAGGATATCATCGGTGGAAGGATTCATCGTCTGACCGCCGGTAACGATGCGGTCGGCGCCCAACTCATTGAAAAGAGCGGTCAGTCCGTCGCCCGCGCAGACGGTGACGACGCCGTACTTCTTTTCGGGTGCGGCAACGGCGCATTCGCTTTCCTGCTCTTCCAGCTCTTTTTCGATCCTTTCAAGATCGTCGGTGCTCTGCGCCTTGCGTCCGGCAAGGATATCATCGTGCTGCGTGCGCATATTCTCGATCTTTGCCAGCTCCAGCGTACCGTATTTCTGCGCCTCGCTCAGCGCATCGCCGGGGATATTGGTGTGTACGTGCACCTTGAAGCTCCCGTCATCCTCGCCGATGACAAGGCTGTCGCCGATGGAGTCAAGGTAAGCGCGTAATGCCGTCAGGTCGACGTCCGGCTGTGCTTTGCGGACAATAAAAACGGTATCAAAGGCAAACGTGATCTCCTCGGTATCGAAAACGCCGAAGGCGGCGGCGTCCCCGATCTCGGAGGTATTGTTCTGCTCTGCGGATGCTTCCATCTCGCCGCGAAGCGATGCGAGCATCGCCTTGAGCATGAGCAGATAACCCATGCCGCCCGCGTCCACGACGCCGGCCTTTTTGAGCACGGGATTTATCTTCTGCGTATCCTCCAGTGCGTCCTGTCCCGCGTCTACCGCGCATTTCAAAACGCCCTCCACAGCCGCGCCCGCGTTGGCCGCCTCGACCGCCGCTTTCGCCGCCAGTCGGGAAACGGTGAGTATCGTGCCCTCGGCGGGCTTCATGACGGCCTTGTAAGCCGCCTCCACGCCCGCGTTCAGAGCATTTGCCAGCTCCGCAGAGCCCATGATCTCATTGCCCTTGAGTTCCTTGGAGATACCGCGGAACAGGAGAGACAGAATAACGCCGGAATTGCCTCTCGCGCCCCTTAAAAGGGCGGAAGCCGTGCAGTCCGCTACCTTTCCCACGCTCTCAAAGTCTCTCTTTCGAAGCTCGGCGGCGGCGGTGTTGAAGGTGAGGGACATATTCGTACCCGTGTCCCCGTCGGGTACGGGGAAAACGTTCAGCTCGTTTATCTGCCGGACATTGCTGCCGATCAATGCGTCAGCGCACAGCAGCATATCTTTGAATTTTGAGGCATCTATGTATATCTTCAAATTGATCGTCCTCCGGGAAATCAGATAATGGTATCGATATAAACATCCACGTTTCTGATCGGAACGCCCGTGGACTTTTCAAGCTTATAGCGGACTTCTTTCATGATACTGCGTCCGACGGCGGTAAAATTTACACCGTGGTCAACGCCGATATGAAGCTCCAGTGACGCACTGCCGTCGTCATTCGTGCGGGTGATAATGCCCTTTGACATGGACTCACGCCTGAGAAGCTGCCACGCACCGCTGTTCTTTTCGCAGGCTACCATGCCCTTTACGCCGAAGCAGCTCGTCGCGGCGTCACCTGCCACGTTGGAAATAACGTCCCCGGTAATGCTGATGGTACCCAAATTGTTCGAAATATTAACCATATCCCGGCTCCTCTCAGTAAATAATCGTGCAGAGATTTATATATTATATAACATTCGATCGGTAAACACAAGGCTTTATTTAAGCAGATTTTTCCCGATTTTTCTCTTCATTATCCGTGCTTTTGAGCGGCTTTCAGCAAAATTGAATTCAATCCTCTTTCTTCGGCGTATTATTGACCCGCTTTTTTGTAAGATGTCACAATTCGTAATTATTTATTCATTTTGTACAGAAGAAGTGTTTACAATCCTCTTTTTTGATGCTAAAATTACAGTGCCTAATAGTAGGCATGACAGGTATTATTATTTTATAGGAGATGAATATAGACATGAGACACTTCAAGACCATGGACGGCAACAACGCCGCCGCCCATGTATCCTACGCATTTACCGAAGTTGCAGCTATCTACCCCATCACCCCGTCCAGCCCTATGGCCGACTTTGTTGACCAGTGGGCAGCCGCCGGCAGAAAGAACCTGTTCGGCTCCACCGTCAAGGTTCAGGAGATGCAGGCAGAGTCCGGTGCAGCCGGTGCAGTTCACGGCTCTCTGAACGCCGGTGCTCTCACCACCACCTACACCGCCTCTCAGGGTCTTCTTCTGATGATCCCCAACATGTACAAGATCGCCGGTGAGCTTCTTCCCGGTGTCTTTCATGTTACCGCACGTGCTCTGGCAAGCCACACCCTGAGCATTTTCGGCGACCACAGCGACGTTATGGCGTGCCGTCAGACCGGCTTTGCCATGCTGTGCGAGTCCAGCGTACAGGAAGTCATGGACCTCAGCCCCGTTGCCCATCTGGCAGCCATCAAGGGCCGTGTCCCCTTCCTCAACTTCTTCGACGGCTTCCGCACCTCCCACGAGCTGCAGAAGATCGAAGTATGGGATTACGAGGATCTGGCTGATATGCTCGACATGGATGCTGTTGAAGCTTTCCGTGCACGCGCTCTGAACCCCAACCATCCCGTCATGCGCGGTTCTCACGAGAACGGCGATATCTTCTTCCAGAACCGTGAGGCTTCCAACTCCTACTATAATGCAGTTCCCGAGATCGTTGAGGAGTACATGGGCAAGATCAATGCCAAGCTCGGCACCGATTACCAGCTCTTCAACTACTACGGCGCTCCCGATGCAGACCGCGTGATCGTAGCCATGGGCTCCATCTGTGACGTTGCAGAGGAAGTCATTGACTATCTCACCGCACAGGGCGAGAAGGTCGGTCTTGTAAAGGTCCGCCTGTTCCGTCCGTTCTGCCCCGAAAAGCTCATCGCAGCCATCCCCGCAACTGCAAAGAAGATCGCAGTCCTCGACCGCACCAAGGAACCCGGCGCACAGGGCGAGCCTCTCTACCTCGACGTTGTCACCGCTCTGGCAAACGCAGGCAAGAACGACGTTCAGGTCATCGGCGGCCGCTACGGTCTGGGCAGCAAGGATACTCCTCCCGCCTCCGTCTTCGCAGTATACAACGAGCTCAAGAAGTGCGAGATGAAGCGTCAGTTCACCATGGGCATCGTTGACGACGTCACCAATATGTCCCTTGAGGAAGGCCCCGCTCCCTCTACCTCCGTCCCCGGCACCATCGAGTGCAAGTTCTGGGGTCTCGGCGGCGACGGTACTGTCGGTGCAAACAAGAACTCCATCAAGATCATCGGCGAC
>JAUNND010000118.1 GCA_030531595.1 Eubacteriales bacterium
ACGGATATAGCGCCGCACCTGAGACTTGCTGTCGTCAGTTTCTTCGGCAATGATTTCGGCGGTTTCCAACTTCCGCCCGAGTTGGTCGGAAGTTAAATCGGTGCGTTTGCCTTGATGCTTTATCGCATCCAATTTCATCTTGTACGCAAATGCTTTTTCGGATGGCAGAATATGCTCCCGGTGCAGGTTGCTGTCCACCAGCGTAATGGCGGCGGCATCCCGGTCAAGGGCATAAATAAAAGCAGGTACTGTTTCCAGCCCTGCCTTCATAGCGGCGTGTAAGCGGCGGTGTCCGCTTACGACCTCATATTCGTCTGTGGTATTTTCTTTCGGCCTTACGATCAGCGGAGAAAGAATACCCTGCGTCTGTATGCTTTCTATCAGCATATTCATTTCCTCATTATCGAGTACCTTGTACGGGTGTCCCTCAAAGGGGTGTAATTTGGATACCGGAATGGCTACCGGCGTTTTCATAGTATTGTTATTCATCGTTCATAATTCCTTTCTTTTTTCTTAGTCATATTGTTTTCTTCATAGGTGATTTGCTGCGGAACGTCCCGCCCGGCGGCACGCTCCTCATTGGCGGTGATCCGATCAAGCGTGTCCTGAATATGCACCGAACGCTTTTCAATAGCGTAATTGCATTTCAGATCCTTGCGTATTGCTGTAATTTCTTCTGTCAGCTTGGCTTTCTCACGGCGGAGCGACACCTTTTCTTCGGGCGTTGCCCGCCTTATCTTGTTTTGCAGCTTCGTTCGCTGTGCCGTCAGATCACCGAGCCTGTCCTCTAAATAGGCACGGTCATCGTAAAGATCATCCAGCGTCTGAATACGGCGGAAAAACATATAATCCACCTGTGCCGTGAACTCGTCGAGCTTTCTCAAATCCTCACGGAGATACGGACTTACCGGCTCGTGATAATGATTCTTCGGAAAGATACCGAGTTCAAAGCAGTAATACACATACAGCTTGTAGATATGGCTCGTTCTCTTAAACGGCGTATAATAATAGCGGTATTCGTATGGTATATACGGCGAGAATTCCACTCTTGCTCTGCGGCTGCCATAGGGAGCGTTCCGTCCCATATTCTTTCGCAGATATTCCGGTGTCCACCGTTCCTCCAAAGTATCAAGCCGGGTAAAGTGTTCATACTGCGGCAGGCGTATCTTCCAGTGCGCTCCGCTGAAATCCGTGATATAGCCGAGCCGCTGTAAATACTTCTCTGCGTTCTGCACGGTTGTGCTTTCAGAAAAGGCGGTGGTAACGTCTTTGCGGTAAACATTGTAACGGGTGGGCTTTCCGCTTTTCTCATCCAGCCACACCGGTCGCGACGGTGCCTTATGCGGATGTGTAATTACGGAAAGCGCATACTCACGGCAGAGCCGGTCGGAATTATCCCGTAGACGCTGCTGTTCTTTCTTGGAATAGTTGTACTTGCCGCCGTCCCGGAAGGATACGGAGTTAAAGGCAAAATGATTGTGAATATGATCCTTGTCAAGGTGTGTCGTGACCACGACCTGAAACCGATCTCCCCACATTTCGTTTGCCAGTTTCATACCAATCTCGTGGGCAACGTCCGGCGATACCTCTCCGACCTTGAAGCTCTGATATCCGTGCCATGCAATATATTTATCGTTTTTTCCGTATTGCTTTTTGGTCAGGATCATCTGCTGCAGGGCGATTTCTTTCCGGCAGTTGATAGCATCCACATACTGATCGGTGGTCTTATCCGGGCGGCGGACGTATTCAAAGACATTGAAGAAATCCTCCGTTCCTTTCGGTACGGTTTTTTCTGGGTTTTCTACATAGTCGATGAGGTCGCCCAGCCGTCCCTTTATATGCCAGAGACTCGTAGTAGCCACGTCGCATCACACTCCATTCGTCGCTTTCGCCGCAAGCGTCGAAAGCTCGCCATTGCGTGGATGCTCCTTTTCCCCACAAAACAGGTTTTGCGGGGACCCCGTTTGCGCCTCCTGTAAACGTAAAATGAGCTGCGCCAGCTTTTCCTGCTTCTCCGGCGACAGCTCATCAAATACGGTATAAAGTTCATTCATAAGATTCCAGAATT
>JAUNND010000007.1 GCA_030531595.1 Eubacteriales bacterium
CAGGGCACATTTTATCCGTCAGCTGCCGCAGACGTATTGTGCGGTGTTGCCTTAGTTCAGCATGGTCTGTCCGCCGGTGACGGGGATAGCCTGACCGGTCTCGAACTCCTGCTCCACGCAGTAGAATATCGCCTTTGCGACATCCTTGGGGGTGCAGCCTCTGTGGATGGGGGACTTGGCGAGATACGCCGCCTTCACGTCCTCCACGGTCTTTGCGCCGGGGACTTTACCGGCTTCAAGATACTGGATGAACAGACCCTTGACGGGGTCTGACCACAGCGGACCGTCATAGTAGTTGCCGGGGCAGACGGAGTTGACCTTGATGTTCCAGTCCACAAGCTCTAAAGCAAAGCTCTGTGTAAGACCGATGCCGCCGAACTTTGCGCCCGCGTAGGCAAAGTTTGCCTTGGAGCCGACAAGACCGGACTTGGAGTTTATCTGAACTATGTCGTAAAACCTCGTTTTGTCCGCTTCAAACTCGGCCTTCATGATCTCGCTGACGTACTTTGTGCAGAAGAAATAGCCGTTATAGTCGATATTGGTAACAGCCTGAAAATCCTCGGGGGTCATGTTGGGCAGAGCGCCCGCTTTCAGAACGCCCGCGTTGGACACGAACAGGTCGATGCCGCCGAAAAGCTCAACAGCCTTGATCATGAGGTTTTTGCAGCTTTCGGGGTCGGACACATCGCACTGTGCAAACGCGCTGTGATCGCCGAGCTTCTCAACGGCGGCAAGGCCGGATTTTTCGCTGCGATTGGCAACGACGACCTGTGCGCCCTCTCTGATAAGCTCCTCGGCGATACCGAAGCCGAAGCCCTGTGCGCCGCCCGTAACGACGGCGATCTTGCCGGAAAGCCGCCCGGGGTAGTTCGGACGAACGCCCACGTGCTCGGCGGCATATTTTTTCGCTTCTTCAAAAGTCATAGATTATTCTCCTATAAAGATGATCCGTAGGGCGGGGGCTCGCTCCCGCCGAAGTGTTGGACAATATCTGTTTTACGGCGGGAGCAAGCCCCCGCCCTACAAGATGGGAATTAATACATCTGATCCTCGATAGCTTTTTCTATCGTGAGATTTTCCTCTTTTCCGGTGCGGAAGGAGATATATGAATACAGCGTATCTATAATAGTCAGCTCCGCTATTCTTGACGAGATCGCGACGATGCGGTAGCGTGTCTCGTCCGCGCTCGTATAAAGGGATATGTCCGCGATCTCCGTCAGCGGGGATTTGCCCATGGAGCTGAGAGAGATAACGGTCGCGCCGTTTGATTTGGCTATCGCCGTATTATCCACGACCGCCTTTGACGAGCCGGAGTGACTGATGGCAAACACAACATCCTCAGGTTTAGCGTGGGCGGCGACTATCGCCTGCAGATTGAGGTCTGAGTATGCGACCGCGTCTAAACCGAGGCGGGAAAATTTATGCTCCACATCCGACGCGACTGCGGCTGAACCGCCCACGCCGAAGATAAGGATACGCCTTGCGCCGAGCAGCACCTTTGCGGCTCTTTTCATATCGTCAAGGCTGAGATTTTCCCTTGTGAGCGTCACGGCGTCCACAGCGGCGGCAAAGACCTTCTGCGTGACGGCCCTCATGCCGTCCTCGGCGTTTACCTCGCCCACGGCACTTTGAACAGGGGCGTTGAGGCTCTGGATAAGGGCGATTTTAAGAGCCTGATAGCCTGTGAAGTCTAAATTGCGGCAGGCTCTTATGACGGTCGGCTCGGAGACTCCGCAGCAGTCCGCTAAGGCACTGACGGAGAGGTTTATGACCTCCTCGGTGTTGGCGCAGATATATTCCGCCACAGCCGCCTCGGACTTTGAAAGCTGAGGGATGATGGAGCGGATTTTCAGAACCAGTGCGGAATCTTCCTTTGCCATTTTTGAACATCCTTTCATAAGGAATACAGTTTCTGCCTTAAAGTGAAAAGTGGAAAGTGGAAAGTGGAATGAATAATTTCACTTTCCGCTTTCGCTTCAATCAGACACCGCCCTTTTCCTTCTTTATCTGCTCAACAGCGGTGAAGTTGTGGGTGGGCTGGGAAATGCCGAGAGGCATGATCTTCTGGTCGATAGCGTCGATGATCCACTGAGCCTGCGGGAAGAACTCCTTCTCAAGCTCGGCGCAGGGGGTGATCCAGTTCTCGGAGCCGACAAGCACGGGAGGCGCATCGAGGTAGTTGAAGCAAAGCTCTGTGATGTTGCGGGCGACGTCGTTGAGGTGGCTGCCGCGTGCGCAGGCGTCGGAGGCTAAAACGATCCTGCCGGTCTTCTTGACGGACTCGACGACCTTTTCGTAATTGAACGGAACGAGAGAACGTGCGTCGATGACCTCTGCGGAGACATTGTACTTCTCCTGCAGCTCCTTTGCCGCCTTCATCGCGGCGTAGAGGGTCGCGCCGACGGTGAGGATGGTCACATCGGAACCGGCGCGCTTGATGTCCGGCTCACCGAGAGGGATTTCATAGCTCTCTGCGGGAACCTCACGGAACTCCTCGCCCTTGCCGTAAAGTCTCTGGCTTTCAAAGAACAGAACGGGGTCGGTGCCGTTGAGGGCGGCGGTCATCATGCCCTTTGCGTCGTAAGGCGTTGCGGGGAATACGACCTTTAAGCCGGGGATGTGAGCGGCTAAGCTCGTCCAGTCCTGAGAGTGCTGTGCGCCGTACAGAGCGCCGACAGAGATGCGCAGTACAACGGGCATCTTTATCTGACCGGCGGTCATGGACTGCCACTTGGCGAGCTGGTTGAATATCTCGTCACCGGCTCTGCCCATGAAGTCAGCGTACATCAGCTCCACACAGGCGCGGCCGCCGAGCATGGCATAGCCGACAGCGGCGGAGACGATGGTCGCCTCGGAAATGGGGGAATTGAAAAGTCTGTGGAACGGAATGGACTTGTACATATCGGTGTAAACGCCGAAGGCACTGCCCCATTCGCGCATATCCTCGCCCCATGTGGCAAGGGTCGGGTCTTCATAGAATTTGTCGATTATCGCCTCAAACAGAGCGTCGCGGTAGGCGTAGACGTTCGCGGCGGGAACGGGCTTTCCGTCCTCCTTGAAAGCGTAGTGCGCCTTCTTCTGGATCTTCTGCCAGCGGGGATTTTCCTCCTTGGGACCGAAGACGTCAGGCTCACGGTCGTCCATCTTTGCGATCTTCTGATTGGAGAACATATATTTTGCTATTGCGTCCGGCTCCTTTACGAAGTCCATTCTGGGAGAAACCTTTTCGTCGATAGCCAGCTTGAAGGTCTCGAAAATGTTCTCGGCGACCTCCTTTTCAAGCGCGGCAAACTCGTCCTCGGAGGCGATACCGGCATCTAAAAGCTCGCGGCGGAAAACGACGGTGGAGTCAAACTCGCGCCATGCGTCGATCTCCTCTCTGGAGCGGTAGGCGTTCTGGTCGGAGGGAGAGTGACCGGTGTAGCGGTAGGTGAGAACATCGAGCAGCACGGGGCCTTCACCGTTCTTAACTAAAGGCAGCTTACGGTCGTAAGCGTCGATAACCGCCAGAGGATTGAGACCGTTGACGCGCTCGGCGTGCATATTGTCGGTGTTTACGCCTGCGCCGAGACGTGCGACATTGTGGTATGCCATCGTCTCGCCGTTGGTGCGTCCGCCCATGCCGTAGCCGTTGTCCATGATGTTGAAAATGAGAGGCAGACCGCCCTTGAACTCGTCCTCCCACAGGGTCTTGAACTGATCCATGGAGGCAAAGTTCATCGCCTCGTATACGGGGCCGCAGCCGATGGAGCCGTCGCCGATGTTGCACACGACAACGCCGTCTTTTTTGTTGACCTTCTTATAGAGTGCCGCGCCCGCTGTGATGGGGGCGGAGCCGCCGACGATGGCGTTGTTGGGGTACACGCCGAAGGGCAGGACGAACAGGTGCATGGAGTTGCCGAGGCCCTTTGCAAAGCCGGTCTCTCTGCCGAAAAGCTCGGAGGTAAGACCGTAGAAAAGGAACTTGACAGCCAGCTTCTTAACGTCCTTTTCGTCAAAGTGCGCCCTGACGACCTCTAAAATCTTGCCGTCGAGCATGGATTCCATGCGCTTCATAAGCTCCGCGTCATCGAGCTTTTCGATGGCGGAAAGGCTCTTGGCGATGACCTCGCCGTGGCTTCTGTGGGAGCCGAAAACAAAGTCATCGGGGCTGAGGCGGAAGGCTTCTCCGACAGGGGCGGCTTCCTCGCCGATGTAGAGGTGGGCGGGGCCGGTGTACATATACTCAATGCCGTTGAAGACCTTCTTTGTGCGCACCTCAAGCAGCATATTTTCAAAGGAGCGGATGTACCACATATCACGCCAGATGGTCAGCAGCTCGTCCTTGGTGAATTTTCCGGCGTCAAATTCTTCCTTGACGGTCTTTTTGTATGCAAATACGGGAATATCTTCAAACTTTATGTCGCTCTCGTGGAGCAGCACACTGGGATCGTAAAACTGTTCTTTAGACATTTTATTTTCCTTCTTTCGTTGTACCTCCGTAGGGCGGGGGCTTCTATCGCCCCCCTTTTGTCGGCAAAGCCGACATTTCCCCCGCCGGGGGGAATCTTCCCGCCGAAAGGTCGGTTGTTGTATGGGGTAACGGCGGGAGCAAGCCCCCGCCCTACAGTTTATTAAAGCTTTGCAGCAAAGATGGCTTCCTTTATTATTTCCGCGTAGGTGGGATGCGGGTAGACGTAGGACTTCATTCTGTCAACGGTCAGCTCGTTTTCGATCATCATCGAGCAGATCGTGATAAGCTCGCTGGCGGGGCCGCCGACTAAGGTAACGCCGATCATGGTGCGCTTTTTCTTATCGAACACAGCTTTAATGATGCCGGTGCCGTTTTCGTTCTCGGCGATGTAGAGACCCGAATACTGGAACGGGAGCTTCACGCCGACAGCGTCAATGCCCTTTGCCTTTGCACTCTCGACCGTCTCGCCGACAAAGGCTGCCTCCGGCTCGGTGTGCACGAGGGAGGGAACACAGCCCCAGCGCATGGGGTCGTCAATGCCCTGAATGTGCTTGACGGCGACCTCGCCCTGACGGTAGGCAACGTGTGCGAGCATACCGGTTCCGTTGCAGTCGCCGATGGCGTAGACGTTGGGAACGCCGGTCAGACAGTGCTCGTCCACAAGAATTCTGCCCTTCTCGGTGGGGACATGGAGAGTTTCCAGACCGTAGCCGTCCAAATTGGGTGCTCTGCCGATGCACAGCAGAACCTTGTCGCATTTAAGCTCACTGAGCTGTCCGCCGCAGTCGAGCGTGACGACTCCGTTTATGGCGGTTCTTGCCTTTGTGTTCAGATGGAAGGTCATGCCTAAAGCTTCACAGGCCTTCTGAATAACGGCGGTCGCCTCCGCGTCCAGATCACCGGCGATTTTGGGCGCAGCTTCCACGATATCGACCTTGGTGCCGACCATGGCGTAATAGGTCGCCATTTCAAGTCCGATAACGCCGCCGCCGACAACGACCATAGTTTCGGGAACTTCTTCCAGTTCAAGAAGCTCGGTGCTGGTGAGGACAAAGCCGTCCGCCATAGCATCTGTGAGTCCTTCGGCGTTGGGGATGATGGGATGGGAGCCGGTGGCGAGGATAAGATTTTTGGTGTGGTAGGTCGTACCGGCTGCCTCAATGATGATACCGTCGCCGTCGCGGCCGAGGATGTGCCCCTCCGCCTCAACGGTCTTGACCTTGGAGGCCTTGAGTCCTGCTTTAACGCCCGCAACGAGCTGTGCGGTGACGGCTCTTTTACGTGCAACGACCGCTTTCTGGTCGATGCTCACATTCTCACAGCCTACACAGTAGGTCTGAGAGGTCTTGCAGGCGTGGAAAAGCTTTGCGCTTTTGAGAAGTGTTTTGGTGGGGATGCAGCCCTCGTTGAGGCAGGTGCCGCCGATGTGCTGCTTTTCGACAAGCAGAGTTTTCAGCCCCGCCTGTCCTGCGCGTTCCGCGGCGAGATAACCGCCGGGGCCTGCGCCGAATACTGTTACGTCAAAATCAGCCATTATATATACCTCTTTAAAAATTTGCTGCTCCGTAGGGCGGGGGCTTGCTCCCGCCGCGGTATTGCAGAAAGTCCAACCTTTCGGCGGGAAGATTCCCCCCGGCGGGGGAAATGTCGGCTTTGCCGACAAAAGGGGGGCGATAGAAGCCCCCGCCCTACAATTAAAATTGGTAATTTTACTCCGCGAGAAGCAGGGTGAAGTTTTCCAGTCTTCTGCAGAAGTCGTTGAGGAACTGTGCGGCGGGTGCGCCGTCAACGGCTCTGTGGTCGATGGTCAGGCAGATCGCCATGGCGCGGTACATTTCCATTTCGCCGTCCTTATTGGGGCGAACTCTCCACTCGGGAGAGCCGACGCCGACGATGCAGGTCTGGGGAGGATTGATAACGGGGGTGAAGCTGGAAATATTGTTGTTGCCGAGATTGGTTACGGTGACGGTGCCGCCGGTGAGCCGGTCGGGAGTGATGGTGTTGTCACGGCAGGCGGCGGACAGAGCCTTTGCCTCGCGGGAGATCATGTTGAGGCTCTTGAGGTCGGCGTTTTTAAGAGTGGGAACCATGAGTCCGCGCTCGGTATCGGTGGCAACGCCGAGGTGTACGCGCTTGAAAAGCTTCGTCTCCTTGTCGGAGAAATGGGCGTTGAAGATGGGGTAATCGAGAACGGTGCGGGAGAGCGCGAACAGGATCATATCGTTGATGGAGATATTGGGATAGCCGAGCTTTTCGCGGTTTGCCTTGACCATTTCGCGGTATGCAAACAGAGCGGTCGCGTCGAAATACGCGGTGAAGGAGAGCTGTGCCATTTCGGACAGAGAGTCGTGCATATTCTTGGCAATTACCTTGCGGATGCCGGAGTTCTTGACGACCTCAAATTCGGGTTCCTCAGCGACCTCGACAGCCTTGGCGGTCATGACCTTCTTGCCGTTCTTTACGAGTTCGGCAATATCGCGCTCGATAACTCTGCCCTCGGCTCCGGTGGGGGCGGCGTCGTGCCAGTCAACACCGGCACGCTCTGCGGCAGCCTTGGCTCTGGGAGAGGCAAAGCCCTCGTTGTCCTTTACGGGAGCGGGAGCGGCGGTGACGGCAGGAGCGGCTGCGGGGGCTGCTTCTGCCGCAGGAGCGGCGGCAGGAGCGGCAGCGGCTGCCTCGGGACGCTCAAAGCTCTCCCCGGGCTGACCTATAACGCAGACGGGAGCTTTGATGGGAACATCGTCACCCTCGGATGCGAAGATAGCTAAAACGGTACCCTCGGCCTCGGACTCTACCTCCAAGGTCGCCTTGCCGTTTTCTACAGAAAAAAGAGGTGCGCCGACCTTGACGGCGTCGCCTTCCTTGACTAACCATTCACCGATGACGGCGGATTCCTCCGTCAGACCAAGCTGGGGCATGGTAATAACAGTGCTCATGATTATCTCCTTTAAATAAAAGATTGATGAAACAAGTGTACCACCTCTGTAATGAAATTACAAGAACTTTTTTAATTTTTGTAGTGAAACTACATCTTTGCTATCTGCTGTTGAAATTCCCGAAAAACTGTGATATAGTTTGAAATGCAATAATAAGGCAATACCGCATAATGCGGCAAGAGCAGATGGCGAGAGAAAATGGGGTCTGATGAAGGCATTTTTTTGCAGGAATACTTTGTGTATTTCAAGAAAAAATGACAAAATCAGGGCACATTTTATCCGTCAGCTGCCGCAGACGTATTGTGCGGTGTTGCCGTAAGTAAACGGACATTCAGTCGATATGAAATTAAAGCTTACTGCGGAGAGAGAAACACTGCTCTCCGAGGCTCTTAAAAACGCGGGATACCCGGTCTCCCAGCCATGCGGCGGAAACGGTAAATGCGGGAAATGCACGGTGCTTCTCAACGGGGAACCCGTCAGGGCGTGCTGTACCTGTATCTGCGGTGAAAACGAAATAGAACTTGAAGTGCTGTCCGGTGGAAACATCCTCGGCGGCGGGGAGGACATCATTATCCCCGACGCATCTGAAACGGGTCTCGGCGCGGCGGTCGACCTCGGTACAACGACCGTGGCGATACGCATTTTTGACCTTGAAACGGGCGCGGTCGTCGCCTCTCGTACCGACTGGAACGCCCAGTCCCCCTACGGAGCGGACGTTATAAGCCGCATCGACTATATAAATAAGAACAACGCCCTCGATGAACTCAGCGGCGTGATACGCCGTCAGATATTTTCCTTTATCGAACCGTTTAAGGTAAAGCGTATCTTTCTTGCGGGCAACACAGTCATGCAGCATATTTTCGCGGGGCTTTCCCCCTCGTCCATCGCCGTTGCGCCCTTTACACCCGTGACGCTGTTTGAAGACTTTTCGGACGGGCTTAACGGTATCCCCGTCACATACGCCCCCTGCGCGGCGGGCTATGTGGGCGGCGACATCACGGCGGGGCTTCTCTCTTCCGGAATGAACAGAGCCGAAAAGCCCTCGCTGTTTATCGACATCGGCACGAACGGCGAGATGGGCATAGGAAACAGGGACGGCTTCACCGTCTGCGCGGTCGCCAGCGGTCCGGCTTTCGAGGGCGCGGAGATAAGCTGCGGTATGCCCGGGCTTGAAGGCGCGGTAAACCACGTATATTCCGAAAACGGAGATATAAAATATTCCGTGATCGGTGATGTGCTTCCCAAAGGTATATGCGGCTCGGGGCTTATTGACCTTATAGCGGTCTTGCTGGAAACTGAGGATATAGATATTTCCGGCAGGCTTGACGAGACATATTATCTGACCGAAAACGTATACCTCACCGGCGCGGACGTCCGCAAATTACAGCTTGCGAAGGCGGCTGTCAGAGCGGGAATATCCGTGCTCATGGAGGAGAGCGGTCTTGACTTTGAGGATATAGAGCATCTGTACATAAGCGGCGGCTTCGGAAACTATCTGAACATTGAAAACGCCGCAAAGATCGATATGCTCCCCGTCGGGCTTGCAGGAAAGACCGTGCTTCTCGGCAACACCTCATTAAAGGGCGCGTCAATGGCTCTTTTAAACGAAAAAAGCAGGAAAGAGCTTTTTAAGATACAGAAAAAATGCCGCTACACGGAGCTTTCCGGCAGCGGACGTTTCAGCGAGGAATTTATTGAACATATGATGTTGGGGGAAGAAGAATGAAAAAATTTACATTGCTTGACGGCGGCAGCGGCACTCTCCTGTGGGACAGGGCGGAACAGTGCGGCATAAAAAAAGACCCCGTGTGGATCTATAACATTGAGCATCCCGAGCTTGTCGAGTGGCTTGCAAAGCAGTATATCGGCGCGGGCTCGGAGATAATCTTTTCAAACACCTTCAGCGCAAACGCCCCGACAGTCGAGAGAGTATGTAAATACTCACCCGAGGAGATCGTGGCGAGAGGCGTGGAGATCGCAAAGAAGGTCGCCGAGGGTACAGGCGTAAAGGTGTTCTTAGACGTCGGCCCGCTCTCACAGCTCATGGAGCCTTACGGCGACATGGAGGAGGACGAGGCGGAGGAAATTTTTGCACGCCAGATTTTACCCGGAGTAAAAGCCGGTGCGGACGGGATCATGCTGGAGACCTTCATTGACCTCAATATGCTGAAGGTCGCATTAAAGGTCGCCTGTGAAACGGGGCTTCCGGTGTTTGCGTCCATGTCCTTTGAAAAGGTCGGCAAGACCATGTTCGGCAACAGCGTAGCGCAGTTTGCGGAGGAAATGCAGGAGTTTCCCATCAAAGCCATCGGCATGAACTGCTCTGTCGGTCCCGACGCGGCAGTCGATATCATCCGTCAGTTTGCCGAATGTACCTCACTTCCGATAATCGCCAAGCCCAACGCCGGTCTTCCCGAGCTTGACGACAAGGGCAATGTCATTTCGAACTACACCGCCGAAATGTTTATCTCCCAGCTCTCCCCCGCACTTGACTGCGCATCCTATGTGGGCGGCTGCTGCGGCACCACCCCCAAGTATATAAAACAGCTTAAAGCAATAAGAGGAGAATAAAAAATGAGCGAATTACTGGAAAACATCAGCATAAATCTTCAAAACGGCAAAGCAAAGGTCGTTCAGCAGCTTGTCCGTCAGGCGCTTGACGAGGGCATGGACGCGATGACCGTTTTAGAGCAGGGGCTTCTGCCCGGCATGGCGATCATCGGCGAGAAGTTCAAAAACAATGAGGTCTTTGTTCCCGAGGTGCTCGTCAGCGCAAGAGCACTGAACAAGGGCACCGCCATTCTCAAGGAAAAGCTCGTCGGCGAGGGCTTTGAGGAAAAGGGCACGGTCGTTCTCGGCACCGTCAAGGGCGACCTGCACGACATCGGCAAAAATCTTGTCGGCATGATGATGGAGAGCAAGGGCATGAAGGTCATCGACCTCGGCGTTGATGTGGAGGCTGACAAATTCGTCGCCGCCGTCAAGGAAAACAACGCCGATATCGTTGCTCTCTCCGCTCTGCTGACCACCACCATGGGCGAGATGAAGGGGATCATCGAGGCTGTCAGAGCCGAATGTCCCAACGTGAAATTCATGGTCGGCGGCGCTCCCGTGAGCGCGGCGTTTGCAGCCACCATCGGCGCGGACGCCTATACCGGCGACGCCACCTCCGCCGCCGCAAAGTGCGTTGAGCTGTGCGCCGGCTGATCCTTCAATATGGGTAAAAAAGACGTCTCTTTCGAAAGAAAGGGGCGTCTTTTCTTTATTTAAGGCAATACCGCATAATGCGGCAAAAGCAGATGGCGAGAGAAAATGGGTTCTGATGAAGGCATTTTTTTGCAGGAATACTTTGTGTATTTCAAGAAAAAATGACAAAATCAGGGCACATTTTATCCGTCAGCTGCCGCAGACGTATTGTGCGGTGTTGCCTTAAGTATCGGCTGGAGCTGCCTCCCTTCAAGAGCCGCCCTGACCGTTTCGGAAAGCAGCGAAAAGTCCGACTGGAGTGAGCGGGGCTTTGTATCCGGTGCGTCCTGCGAAAACGGTACAAAGTAGACGTTCCTTCGGTTTAAGAGCCTGCCGATATTCTCCGCCGAGCCGGAGAGCCCGTCGTTGGTGGAAAAAGCGATGATAAGAGGTTTTCCATTTCGCAGATGCCCCTTTGCCGCCATCGTCACGGTGCTGTCGGTGATGCCGTTTGCAAGCTTTGCAAGGGTATTGCCGGTGCAGGGCGCGATCAGAAGTGCGTCCATCGCCCCCTGCGGTCCCAGAGGCTCCGCCTCGGCGATCGTCGTCACTGCGTTTCTGCCGCACACTTCCCGTAGCCGACGCAGATGCTCGGCGGCTGTGCCGAAGCGGGTGTCGGTTTCGGCGGCTGTATCGCTCATGATGGGGATGAGCTCAAATTCCTCCGCAAGTGCTTTAGCTGCGGCAAACAGTTTTCCGTAGGTACAGTAGGAGCCGCACAGAGCCAGCCCCAGCCGCTTTTTTTCATTCTCCATGATATGCCTCCATATACGCAAGAATTTCCTTTTCCATAAGCTCTGCCGAGGCGCGTGGCGAAAACCGTCCTGGCAGACCCGGCGCATTGATCACGCACAGCCCCGCTTTTTCGGCGCTTTCTCTGTCAAAGCCGCCGGGGGCGGAGGCCAGCTCCATAATGACCGCGCCGCGTTTTGCTTTTTCCAACGCCTCTTTTCCGATGATCCGGGCGGGGACGGTGTTGACTATGTAATCAAACTTCCCAAGCTCCGAAAGCGCCTTTTCCAGAGTGCCGTCCGCTCTCGCCCCCACGGTGACCGAAGTCTCAAAGGCGTTGAGCCTCTGCCGCAGCGCACTCGCCACACGCCCCGCGCCGAGAATGAGGAGCTTTGAACCGCGCAGTGCTCCGACGCTGCTTTCCGTGAGAAGGGCAATCGCGCCCTCCGCCGTCAGAGCCGCGTTGCCGAGGGCGAAGCTCTCCGAGCCCAGAAGATCGAAAACAGCGGCATCAGTGCATATCCCGGTCTTTCCGAAGCCTCCGCAGAGCGTCTGAGCGGGCGTGAGCAGAGAATAAACTTCCTCGGGTGCAATCTTTACCCCGCTCAGCGGAGCATTCACAAAGCCGTTTCTGACAGACGGGACGCCCAGTATCACGCATTGTGCGTCATTCACACATTCCTCTAATGTATCGCAGCAGCAGACCGCTTTTTCAAGCGCAGAATATTTCACCTCACTGCCGGTCTTCAATAGCCTTTCGCCGAGGAAAACAGCGCGTTCATCGCCCCCGACAAGGGCAAATATCATACACATCGCCTCCGTATAACAGTATATTCGCAAAAAATTCTGCTGTTACAGGAACTTTTGAAGAATAAATGTTGACTTGACGGAAAACAAGGCATAAAATAACAAAGTAAAAAAATTTTTTGAGGAGTATCGATCATGGACGCTATTGTCGCCGTAAATGACGATTGGGGCATAGGTGCCGACGGGACACAGAGCTTTGTGCTCAGAGCCGACAGAAAATTTTTCTCGGAGATGACAAAGGGCTGCGCGGTCATTGTGGGACGGCGCACGATGGAGGACTTCCCCGGCGGGAAGCCTCTGAAAAACAGACCCAACATCGTTGTCACAAGAAGCGAAGTACAGATTGAAGGGGCGGAAGTTGTCCACAGCACCGAGGAGGCGCTTGCAGCCGCGTCCGGATATGAGAAAGTCATGGTCATAGGCGGGGCGAGCGTATATATGCAGTTTTTCTCGCTGCTCGACAGGGTGTATGTCACCAAAATAGACGCCCACGCCGAGTCAACCGCGTATTTCCCCAACCTCGATCATAATCCCGACTTTGTATGCGAACATGAAGGCGAGGAGCAGGAGGAGAACGGCATAAAGTTCCGCTTCTGCACCTATAAACGGAAAAAATGAGGAATTAAGGTGCCGCCGGCGCGGCGATTTGATTTTCCTCAGGAACTTTCTTATATACAAAAGTCTTCAGATTATAGATTACTTCAGTTTTTTAACAAGTAAAGGTCGATTGAGGGAAATATAATCCGTCGGCAAAGCCGACACATCAATTCCTAATTCCTAATTTCTAATTCCTCATTGAATTTTGGTTCCCGGGTAGTAGTGCGAGAGTATACTGCGGTAATCACAGCCAGCCTTTGCCATAAGGTTTGCCCCGTGCTGGCTCATGCCTACACCGTGACCGAAGCCGCAGACGGTAAAGACAAAATTTTCTCCGTCGAATACCACGTCAAAGTCCGCCGAGCGCAGCAAAAACAGACTGCGCATCTCACGCCCCGAAAGTCTGACGCCGCCGACCGTCACGGCGGCTGTCCTTCCGGCGGCGTTTTTTTCGGTCTTTCCGAGCCAGCTTTCCGTATTTGCGGAAAAATCGGCCTCGGGATGTACGCCTGTAATGACACGTTTGAGTTCATCGGGAGAGACGGTGACGGTGCTGATGAGACCGGCAACGGTATCGGCGGTCTCGGGGCTTTCAACGCTCACGAGGTAGGGTACACTTCCCCATACATCGCCGCTGTTCTCCGTGCGGAGATAGGAGCATGAATGAAACACGGCCTGTACGGCCTCGCCATCATACCGAAGGCGCTCGTCCGAGGTCTCAAGGACGGCTTTTTTTATTTTTGCGGCGTATTTCGGATAATCTCTGCCCCATCGAAGACGAAGCGCAGCCTCATTTGCATACGCCTGACAGCAGCCGGAGGAGGTGCAGACCGCACCGCCGTGCTTACCGGCGTTCACGCAGTATTCGCAGTAGCTTCTCGCAGCCACGGCCTGCGCCTTCAAAGCCTCTTCTTCAAAGCTCGCCGGCATCTCTGCCGCCACGACGCCGAAGATATAGTCATCAAGGCTCATTTTGACCTCGCCGGAGGCTGTGAGTACCCGAACAGACCCGTCCGGTCTTTTCTCGCGGGACAGGATATGCCTGTAAATCGGCGGCAGTCCCCACGCCAGCAGCAGAATACAATAGCAAATTGTTAACAATCGTTTCACTTGCGCCCTCCGGTCTTGACGAAACCTTCAAATCAGTATAAAATATGTTGATACTCCGAAGTATATGTGAAAAGAGATTTGAATTATGCACGAGAAAAAAATGCAGAAGATCGCCCTTGAGACCGTGTGCTATGTAGCCGGTGCAGGTGCGTTCAGTGTTTTCATCCGCTGGCTCCAGACGATGCTGGCATATAATGAGGAGGGACTTGTGGACAGGAGCGTTTTCAATCTGCTCGTCCCCGCTATCATCACAGCCTCCGCAGTGCTTTTTTACAGCTTTGTAAAAAAGTTTGAAAAGCAGAGGTATTTTATCAGCGATGATATTTTTGAGGCTCTGAAAAATGACAGCAAGCTCTATGGCATATTGCGCTATATCATGGGGATCGTCATGGTCGCGGGAGGTCTGCTGCTGCTTGCTCAGTGCGAGATCGACAAGGAGGCAAAATTCCTGCGGATACTGTCTCTGCTCGGTGTGGTCACGGGCGTATGCTTCCCGCTGCTGCTGTCCATGGCCAACAAGCCCCATGTGACGAAGCTCTCTTCGTGCTGCTTCCTCGGCACCGCGCCGGTCATCTTCTTCTGCTTCTGGCTGGTGACCTGCTATAAGATCAATTCCATCAACCCCGTACTCTGGGATTACTCCGTGGAGATCATCACCATCATCGTCTGCATCATCTCCTTCTTTTATCTGGCAGGATTTCAGTTTTCCGTGCCGAACGCAAAACGCGCTCTGTTTTTCAGCATGATGGGCGCGGCGCTGAGCATTATGATCCTCGCCGACAGTCGTTATATGGGTATGCAGCTTATGTATGCCGCCTCCGCCGCGATGCAGCTCTACTGCGTGTGGGTGCTGATCGTGAATATGGGACAGAAGGAAAAGGAATATAAGGTCCAGCCCGAGGATGGGTTTGAGAGACTGTAAGAAATGTCGGGAGTACAGACATATTATGAACAATGGCAAAAAACTTTCCTCTGACAGCCTTCTCCGCACAGCCGCACCGAAAAAATACCTGCTGATCTTTGCAGTTTCCTTTCTGTTTTTCGTATGGATGAACGTCAATATGCCCTACTGCGGTGACGACTGGTCATGGGGACTGGACGAGAATGCATTTGACTGGTTTTTCGGAGCCACGATTAACAGCCGTTATGCCGGAAACCTTCTTATCTTCATTCTCACGCGAAGTACCGCTGCGAAGATACTGATTCCTTCTCTTGTATGTGCGCTCATGCCTGTTCTGGCAGCAAGGCTTGCCGCCGGAGGAGTCTTTTCGGAAGGAAACAAAGACCTTTTTCTGCTGCTTGCGTCCTATGCGCTGTTCTTCGCCGTTCCCTCGGAGATCTGGAAGGAGACAGTCGGCTGGTATTCCGGCTTTGCCAATTATGCCTTTTCCGCGTTTCTTTTTCTGATCTTCGCTCTGCAGAACCTCAATATAGCCGACAGAGAGGAGACCGGTAAATTCTCGCTTTCAAAAAGCATCGCAGCAGGTGCTGTGGTCTTCGTAATGCAGATGTACCTCGAAAATCTTACGGTCTATATGACTGCCGCCGCGCTCGCTCTGTTTGCTGCCTCCGCTGTTATTTACAGGCGCATCGTGCCGCAGTATGCCGCCGTCCTGTTTGGAGCACTGCTCGGCTGTGCTGTCATGTTCACTTCCGGCATTTACAGCACCCTTCTTTCCGAAGGAGAGATCATCGAGCTTCAGCGCGGGCTGTCTTTCGAGAGCGGCACGAGCTTTCTGATGGTGCTGCACAAAATAGCATTTACCTACTTCGGGGCTGTCATGCCCAGAGTGTACGAGCTAAACCCCTATATCTGTCCCGCTCTCGTGCTGCTGACCGCTCTGACGGTGTACAGAAAAAGAGAGGAGCTTCCGCACCCTGTTGTATTTTTGACGGTGCTGAACATTCCCTGCCTGATCTATCCGTTTTCGGGATATCTGAAGGTGGCTGAGAAGCTTTACGGAATATGCTGGTATTATAATGTGCTGTATACCGTGGTTATGTCGGTCTTCCTTTTCCTTGTGATCGGGATAGAGCTCTTTTTTATTTTCCGTAAAAACGAAAAGAAAACACTTGTCGCGCTGTTTTTCTGGACATCCGTCCCGCTCGTGATGGCACCTATGGCAGCCATCAACTACATCGGCTGGCGTTCCTACTATACTCCGTTTGTGTTTATGGTCGTCGTGGTGCTTATGCTGCTCTATGAGCTGCTTTCCGCAGGAAATGCGGCATTCAGACGTCCCGCTTATATACTGATATGCCTTTTCCTTGCCTCAGGTGTACTGCGCTTTGGCGTGGTCTATGCCCATGTGGGCACTGCCATGCGGGAGAGAACGGCAATTATCGAAAAGGCTCTCGCTGACGGAGAAAAGGAGATATATCTCCCCGCATTTCCGCATCAGGGCTATATGATCAGCGCGGAGCCTAAAAACATGGCAAGAGTAGAAGAATACCGAAGGTTTTTCGGTATTCCGGAGTCTGTTGGGCTGATTTTTGAGGGATTAGAGTAATACTAAGAATTTGTTTTTTGCTCGGTGGTGTAATATTTCAGCATCACAGAGAATATTATATTTATTTAAGGAGTTTGAACAATGGCAAACAAATATGCAGGAACCAAGACCGAGAAGAACCTGTGGGAAGCTTTCGCCGGCGAATCCCAGGCACGCAATAAGTACACCTATTTTGCATCCGTTGCAAAAAAGGCAGGATATGAGCAGATAGCGGAAATCTTCCTGAAGACCGCCGACAATGAAAAAGAGCACGCAAAGCTGTGGTTCAAGGAGCTGGGTGAGCTGGGCGATGTGGCACAGAACCTTCTCCATGCCGCCGAGGGCGAGAACTTTGAGTGGACCGATATGTATGAGAACATGGCAAAGGACGCCGAGGCAGAGGGCTTCCCCGCACTCGCCGCCAAGTTCAGAGGCGTTGCAGCCATCGAAAAGAGCCACGAGGAGCGTTACAGAAAGCTTCTTGAGAACGTCGAGACCGCACAGGCATTCGAGAAGAGCGGCGTACAGGTATGGGAGTGCCGCAACTGCGGTCACATGGTCGTCGGTACCAAGGCGCCTCTGGTCTGCCCCGTCTGCGCCCATCCCCAGGCATATTTCGAGGTCAGAAAAGAGAACTACTGATTGAATGAGGAATGAGGAGTGAGGAATTAGGAATTGATGTGTCGGCTGCGCCGACGGATCATATTTTCCTCAATTATCCGGCTTCGGTTAAAAACTTGAGTTTTCTTGAAAGCAAAAGCTTTTGTATAACGAAGGCTATTGAGAAAAATTCAATCGCCGCGAAGCGGCACCTTAATTCCTCATTCCTAATTCCTAATTCATAATTGACCAAAGGATAACTATGGATATTTTTACCGAAATCGAGCTTCAGGACTGCCCGTTCTGCGGCGGTGCGGGACTTCTTGAAGAGGAAAATCGCCGATACTTTTACGTGACGTGCGTTGACTGCGGCTCGCAGACCGCGCCCTATGAATACCGGAAGGCCGAGGATCGCACAGAGGCGGCACAGACCGCCGCTCATATGTGGAACATCGGCAAGGTCAACCGCGCCAACCCGAACGAATAAGAAAATGATATCCCCCGAAATCGACCGCGGAAAAACCGTGTCGGATTACGGGGGATCATATTATGCGGAAAATGCGGCGCACGTTCGCGGGAAATGTTTGACAAACCGGAGCGCGAATGATATTTTTTATATATAAATTTGCCTTTTTCGGGAGAATAAAACTATGTATGATATTATCGCCCTCGGCGAACTGCTGATCGATTTCGCCTGCGTTTCCGCCGATGAAGAAGGTTATCCGACCATGGCCGCTCACCCGGGCGGAGCACCGGCGAATTTCCTCGCCGCCGTCAACAAATTCGGAGGCAAAACGGCGCTGCTCGGCAAGGTGGGGACGGACACCTTCGGAAAGCTCCTGCTCAGAACGCTGAAAAGCAGCGGGATCGACACGAAGGGCATCGTCAGCGCGGACGATGTTTTCACGACTCTCGCTTTTGTGACCTTTGACGACTCCGGCGACCGTGAGTTTGCCTTTTCCAGAAAGCCCGGCGCGGATACCCGCCTTTCCTTTGACGAAATCGAGCTCGGCATGATAGACGAGGCAAGAGCGTTTCATTTCGGCACGCTCAGCCTGACCGACGAGCCGGCGAGAGAGGCGACATATAAAGCCGCGGAATACGCCAAAACTAAAGGAAAGCTGATAACCTTTGACCCCAATCTGCGAAAGCCCCTCTGGAAAAGCCTCGATGAAGCAAAAACGCAGATGCTCTGGGGGCTGGGCATGGCAGACGTTGTGAAGATCAGTGACGATGAGGTCGATTTTCTGTTCGGTCTTTCGCCGGAAGAGGGCGCAAAGTATATTCTGGAGAGCTTCGGTGTGAAGCTCGTGTTCGTCACCTGCGGCGCGGACGGCTGCTTTTACGCAAATTCGAACGCCCGTGGCTTTGTGCCAGCCATGAAAGGGCTCCATGTGATCGATACCTGCGGCGCAGGGGATATATTCGGCGGCAGCGCCGTGTGGAAAATGCTGTGCATGGACGTCGGCCCCGAAGAGCTTTCGGACGCGCAGCTTAAAGAGATCGTGACCTTTGCCTGTACGGCCGCGGGACTGTCCACCGAGAGATCGGGCGGCATTTCAAGCATCCCGGACATGGCAGAGGTGCTGGAAAGAATAAAATAAATCTCTGCTGTAACATTTTCGGTTTTGTGCTGTACTTATATATAGTAAAACAAACCCTACAAGGACGGTAAGATCAAATGGAAAAGATTAAAGCAGAAGAACTTAAAGCTGCTGTTGGCGGCAACAATTCTATCGATATCTGCTATGCTCTCTGCTCCTCAAAGGCTCAGCAGGAATTTCTGAACGGAACGGATCCTCAGACCGTTCAGGACAATCTGGTAAGCTGCAAGGCGAGCTGCGACACTCAGTGAGCCAACAGGGACGGTTCTCAATGGCAGTAAGTTAGCGTTTTCAAATGTAGGGCGGGGGCTCGCTCCCGCCGCAACCGCACGGGAACTCCGACTTTCCGGCGGGAGACAGCCGGCGCCCTACGATTATATAGAGAAGAAATTATGCACGAATTTTTAAAGATCACGCCGGAAAATCACGAGCAGGCAATTCGTGAGATCGCTGGAAAACTGTATATTTTATATTTCAGTAAGGACTGTGTTTTCTGTCGGGAGGCCATTGCCAACCTTATCAATATGCCGGAAAACTCGCTGTTCACCTACGCCGTGTGTCAGGTGGACGATGAAAAGGACTTTCGCATGAAGGAAAACCTGCTGTCCCTGCCCACCTTCCGCGTCTACGAAAACGGTGAGAAGATACGCGAGACAAACGGCTATAACCAGACCTACGGCGTTAATTACGATATGCGCGGCAGCATCGAGCGGTGCGAAAACTATCACACCGTCTATGCCGACAATGCCGCGACCACGAAGATGTCAAAAAAGGCGCTCAAAGCCTTTGTCGACTGCGCAAAGGACAACTACGGCAACCCCTCCACCAATTATGAGCTCGGGCAGAAAGCAAAAGGGACTCTCAGATTCGCGAGAGCGGTCATGCGCGAGACGCTGCATCTGAAAAAGCACAGCGTCATTTTCACCGGCGGAGGCAGTGAGGCGGACAATCAGGCGTTGTATTCCGCCTATAAAGAGGGCATCAAACAGAACAGAAAGCACATGATCACCTCCGCCATCGAGCACCACGCCGTTTTGCACACGCTGGAGAGCTTCAAGGATGACGGCTTTGAGATCACCGTTCTCCCCGTAAACGAAAAGGGTCTTGTCGAGCTGAAAACGCTGAAAAAGGCGATAAGACCGGATACGATCCTTGTCAGCATCATGTACGCCAACAACGAGATCGGCACGATCCAGCCCGTCAAGGCAATCGGCGAGCTGTGCAAAAAACATAATGTACTCTTCCACTGCGATGCGGTGCAGGCGGTCGGTCATGTCAATATCGATCTTTCCAAACTGAATATAGATTATCTCTCCGTCGCCGCGCACAAGTTCAACGGACCGAAAGGGGTCGGTGCGCTGATCGTCGCGGAGACCGCCCCCGTTTCTTCCCTCATTCTCGGCGGCGGACAGGAAAACGCCCGACGTGCCGGTACGGAGAACGTGCAGGGCATATGCGCGATGGCAACGGCATTGCAGGAGCATACAAAGCATTTAAGACGCGACACGAAAAAGACAAAAGAGCTGATGAACGCTCTGCTGGCGGGCTTAAACGAGATACCCGAAATCGTTTTCAACGGCGATGCGGTAAAGCGTCTGCCAGGCACGGTCAATGTCTCCTTTAAAAATGTCCGCGGGCGGGAGCTGCTTTTCTTGCTTGATGCGAAATACGGCATATGTGTCTCCGGCGGCTCGGCGTGCAATACCAACTCCAAAAAGCCCAGCCACGTCCTGCTCGCCCTCGGTCTCAGTGAGGAGCTGGCGGAATCGACAGTGCGCATTTCCCTCAATCAGGACAATTCTATGGAGGATGTGGAGTATATCCTTAAAGCCCTCAAAGAGAGCGTGGCGTATTTGAGAGAAAGGAACAATTAAGAAGGGCGTAAAAATGGGAAAAATTACAGCGGAAGAATTAAAGACGGAGCTGACCGGCGAAGCACTGAGCGACGACGAGCTGGAGCAGGTCTCCGGCGGCATGATGACTATGAAATACTGTCACGATCAATGCGACAGAAAATTTTCCAAATTCTTTCAGCGGGCAGAGAAAAACAAATGTTATCGGGAATGTGCTCTGGAATTCAGAGGATGAGCGCAGAGCAAAAAATATTTTGAATAAAAATCAGGAGAGGATGCAATTATGAAAAAGTTAAAAGCCGAAAAACTGACATTGGAGGCATTTGCGCCGTTCGGAGAATTCTTTTCCTTCTCCGAGCCGACGGGATATTCCCTCAACGGCGCACTGCACAGATTCTATCCCGACCGCATTCTGTCAAACGTCACGGGAAATATGGGAATGTCCCCCATCCATGTGAAAAAGCCCGAAAAATACCTTGTCACACAGCAGGAATACCATACGACTACCGCCGAGGTCATTTTCCCGTTCAATGACGATATGCTGCTGCACGTTGCCCCACGCACGGCGGGAGTCGTGGCGAACGAATACGCAAAAGCGTTCATCGTGCCGAAAAACACCATGGTGAAGCTCTATGCCGGCGTGTGGCATCTCGCTCCTCTGCCGGTGCACGAACAGGAGCTGCAGGCAGTCATCATCCTGCCAGAGTGCACCTATGCAAACGACTGCACCGTCGTGGATCTCCCCGAAGACCAGCAGTTTGAGATCGTTCTCTGATGATCGTTCCCGAAATCATTACGTGTTTTTCACTTTTCCCTTTACTGTTCCGGTAAAACAGTTTATACTTGTTTTACTATGAAAGCTCCGCTTCCATAGTGATTATTATAATCGCCCGTTTCTCGCCCCTTTGCGGGGCAACCGAAACGGATGCAAAAAAATCCCCATGCGCGCTTGGCTTTCATTTATGGTGGTGCGCGTTTTGCGCATGGGTATTTAGTGGGATTCCGGAGGGACAGAATATGGGAATAAAGGAGATCGCCGCGGCTGCGCACTGTTCGCCGGCGACCGTTTCAAACGTGCTGAACGGCAGGAAAAATGTCAGCGAGGAGACAAGAGCACGGGTTTTCGCTCTGTGTGAGGAGCTGGGCTACGATACCTCCGAAAAGCGGAAGCGCACGGGGAGCAAAGACACCCGTACGATCCTTTTCAATTTCAGCGATTTTGACCGCCAGTTCTATCTCAAGATCATTCAGGGCATCAACGACTGCGCCTATGCCAACGGCTACGATCTCATCATCTGCACCTCCCGTTCCTGCGAGCGCTTCATGTCGAGAAAGATCACGGCGGGATGCATCATGCTGGATATGCACTGCCCCGACGAGCTGCTCATCAGTAATGCCGCAGCTGACTATCCCATCATGGCCATGGACAGAGAGCTTGATCATCCGTACATAAAAAGCCTTGTAGTCAACAATTATTCCGCCATGTGCGAGCTTATGGAGGAGCTTGTAAATCGCGGCTACCGCTCCTTTGCCTTTCTCGCGGGGCTCGACACCACCGACACGCAGGAGAGATTTCAGGCCTTCCGCTATGTACTGGAAAAGCACCGCATACCCTTCAACCGTAAGAATTATCTGCTGGGAGACTTCCGCGAACGCAGCGGCTACAAGGCCGCAAAGCTTCTGATGCTCTCGGAGAATATGCCGCAGGTATTGGTGTGCGCAAACGACAATATGGCGATCGGCGCCATGCGTGCCTTCCGTGAGCGCGGCATCAGAGTGCCGCAGGATATCGCCGTTACGGGCTTTGACGGGACGAGCCTCGCTGCCGAGCTGGGACTTACGACCGTGGATATCCCCAACTACGAGCGTGGCTATCTCGCCGCCCGTCAGCTTCTGACCCTTCTCGGCGGCGGAGACGATTATTCCACCTTCCGCATTGCCGCGTCCGTGCAGATGCGAGACTCGGTGCAGTTACAGATCAAATAAACTCTTTTCTTTTTTATTAAAAATATCAGGTAAATTTACTTATATTTTACGTAAATTTTTCGGGATATTATACTAACTGCACAATTTGGCGGCGGGCTTTTTATCCGCGGTATAGAAATAAAAATTGGTAATATACACAAGGTCGTAAAGGTTGTATTATAAGTTCCGTAGAAACCTGCAAAAAGCAGGAATACGGAACTTTATTTTATCTTATGGAGGAAAACAAAATGAAGCGTTTTCTGGCAATAGTGCTCGCAGTCATGATGCTTGCAGCACTGGCAGTCCCCTCCGCCTGCGCAGATGACAAGATCGTCATCAAGTTCGCGGCACAGGGCGACTCTACCCCCGCAACTCAGGAGTCCGTCGATGCATTCAACGCATCTCAGGACAAGTACGTCGTAGAGTGGGTCGATATGACCAACGACTCCGGCGCAATGAAAGAGCAGCTCATCACCAGCATGAAGGCCGGTTCTTCCGACTATGACGTTCTGTCCATGGACGTCTGCTGGGCAGGTGAGTTCGCAGCAGCAGGCTACATTGAACCCATCGACCAGATGATGAAGGCCGACGGTCTCAAGGCAACCGAGTTCAACGCAGGCTCCATGAGCGCTGCAAAGTTCAACGCAAAGACCTATGCACTGCCCTTCTTCCCCGACCTGGGCGTTCTCTTCTTCCGCAGCGACATCGTCTCCGCTGAGGATGCTGCAAAGCTCGTCTCCGGCGACTACACCTATGCAGACCTGCAGGCAATGGCTGAGAAGTACAAGGGTCAGGGCGACACCACCGACGGTATCTGCTTCCAGGCTAAGCTCGGCGAATGCCTCATGTGCAACCTCACCGAGTACACCGCAGGCTGGACCGACATCAAAGGCGGCCTTGAGGCTATGAAGGCAATGGTAGACTCCTCTGCCGTTCCCGCTGACATCCTCAACTACGCCGAGGGCGAGACCGCTAACTCCTTCATCAAGGGCGTCAGCGTCTTCTCCCGCAACTGGCCCTACCAGTGGGGTGAAATTGCCTCCAACGGCACCATTTCTCAGGATCAGGTCGCTGTTGCTCCTCTGCCCGGCGGTTCCACTGTCGGCGGCTGGCTGCTCGGCATCAACAAGAACTCCGCCAACAAGGACGGCGCATGGGCATTCATCAAGTTCCTTGCCACCGAGAGCCAGAAGGTTCAGGCTACCACCGGCGGTCATCTGCCCGGCTACAATGCAATGCTCGAGGATGCTGACGTTCTCGCAGCAAACGTAATGCTCACCATGGAAGGCTTCCAGAACGCTCTGGCAACCACCATTTCCCGCCCCGTCTCCTCCGAGTACAGCAAGTGCGCTGACGCTATCATCAATGCAGCTCACGCATACCTGTCCGGCAACGGCGAGCTGGATGCGACTGTCGCAGCTATCGAGGCCGCTCTCGCCGCATAATTTTCGCATAAACCTTATTAACGCGCCTCTCTTTATGTGAGGCGCGTTTTTTACTAAACTGAAAGGAAGGGGCACAATGAAAAAAAGAATTACAGCAAAGCAGGCCGCGTTTTTACTGCCCTTGTTCCTGCTCCTTGCTGTTTTCGCAATATATCCCATTATAACTTCCGTTGTATACTCCCTGTTTGATTACCGCACCAACGACCAGACGGTCGCGGGACTTTATACAGGCTCCAATTTCAACGCTCCGCTGTTCTATGAGGACTGCGACTACTCCGTGTGGTACTTGGGCGACGAGCTTCTTGTTCTGGACGAGAAGGACGGCGCGGAGCTTCAGGGCATCATGGACGAGATAACCGCCCTTGCCGAGCCCTATAAGGATACAAAAGAGGTCGTTAAGATGTCCTCCAAGGACGCGGAGGCAATGCAGACCTCCATTGCCGATATCCGCACAAGACTCACCGATATTTTTGAGCGAAACGGCGACGTTGAGTTCTATAACGGACTTGAAACGCAGGATGTTCTGTTCGACGAGATAGAGGGCTGCTTCATAAACAGCAACTTCCAGGGTCTTGAAGCATATAAACAGCTTCTCCGCGATACCCGCTTCGGCAAATCCCTCGGCAGTACGGTCCTCTTTACCGCGGTTTCCGTGTTCTTTGAGCTGTGTCTCGGCATGGGTCTTGCGCTCATTATGAACAAGGCGATAAAGGGCATCGGTATCGTGCGTACCACCGCTCTTATCCCCTGGGCTATCCCGACCGCCGTTTCCGCTCTGATGTGGAGCTATATGTATGACGGCTCAAGCGGTATCGTTGCCAAGGTCTTTGCCGATCTCGGCTTCATCGCCGCGCCCGAACAGATGCTTCTTTCCGCCGGCGGCGCAATGACAGCGGCTATCTTAGCGGACGTCTGGAAGACAACGCCGTACATGGCTCTGCTTCTGCTGGCGGGTCTGCAGATAATCGACGCGGGTCTGTATGAAAGTGCAATGGTGGACGGCGCAACGCCCGTGAGGACCTTCTTCTCCGTCACCCTGCCTCTTTTGAAGCCCTCGATGCTGGTTGCGCTGCTGTTCCGTACACTGGACGCATTCCGCGTCTACGACCTTATCGCGGTATTGACAGGAGGCGCACAGGGCACGGAAACGCTGTCGATATACGCCTACAAGCTGATGATAGGTCAGAGCAACTACGGCTACGGCTCGGCGGTCGTTCTGGCGATGGCGGTCTGTGTTGCTATCATAGCCTTTGTGTTCGTAAAGGTTTTGGGCGCAGAGCTTATATCTGACGATTAAGGAGGAGACAGAAATGAAAACAAGTAAATCAACAAAAACCATTTCCGCAATTATTATCGTTGCATTTCTTGCCGTAATGGTCTTTCCGTTCTTCTGGATACTCGTCACCTCCTTCAAGCCCGGCGAGGAGATATTCGGCAAGACCGCTTTCCAGATAATCGCCAACAATCCCACCGTTCAGAACTTCAAGACCGTTATTGAGAAGGGTATTCTCGACTCCATCAAGAACAGCCTTATAGTCTCTCTTGTCACAACGGTCTACGTCGTCGCGGTCTCCACCCTTACGAGCTACATTCTCGCCCGCTGCCATTTCAAGGGCAAGAATATGCTCATGGCTCTTATTTTAGGCGTCTCCATGTTCCCGCAGATGGTCGTTGTGGGACCTATCTTCAATATGTTCTACAAGCTTGATCTGCTCAACTCCTACTGGGTGACTCTGGCGTATTCGTCCATCACTCTCCCCTCCGCAACATGGATCATGGTGGCGCACTTCAAGCGCATCCCCATCTCCATCGAGGAGGCGGCACACATTGACGGCTGCACCACATGGCAGACACTGTGGAAGATAATCTTCCCCGTTGCCCTGCCAGGCGTATTCACCTGCGCGATCATGACCTTTATCTCCGCATGGAACGAATACCTGCTGACCTGCACACTGAACTCCGACAAGATGTATCAGACCGTACCGGTGGCTATCAATGCACTGCGCACGCAGTTCTCGATCCTCTGGGGCGAGATCACCGCAGCCACCGTTGTCGTTGTCATACCCACTTTGATCATAGTTTTGCTGTTCCAGAAGCAGATCGTTTCCGGAATGGTCTCCGGTGCTGTTAAGGAGTAATAAACGTGCCCGATTTGATTTTTTCATCGGAAGGATATAACAAAAACTTAAGACTGAAAAACGAAACGCTTTTTCATGTCGCCTCGGGAAGACTCGGTGTGAGAGGCTGCTTTGAGGAGGGGGCGCCGGAGGGCGCGGCCTCCGTTCGGGGCTGCTACATAAACGGCTTCTGCGAAACAGAACCCATCACCTACAACGAAAAGCTCTACGGCTTCCCCGAGAGCAAGCAGCAGATCGTCAATCTCCCCGACGCGCAGAGCATCCGCATCTATGACGGCGGCAAGGCGGTCGTGTGCTGGGAGGGCGAGCAGCTCCGACAGGTCATGGATATGAAAAACGGCGTGTACGAGCGTTCCTTCATTTTCCCGACCGCAAACGGCAGACTTTCCGTAAGGTTTACACGTCTTGTGAGCTTTATCGTAAGAAATCTGTTTGCCGTTGAATGTACCGTCAGTGCATTGGAGGGCAATCACGACCTGCGCATCATCAGCGAGCTGAACGGAAATGTGAAGAACTTCACCGCCGCGGGCGATCCGCGCGTGGCGTCCGGCAGCGGTGAAATGCTGAATGTCACGGATTTTGAGCAGGATAACGGCTCTATGTCCGTCACGGTCGAGACGAAGAACAGCCGTCGGCGCATGAGGTGTGACGTCAGCCATGACTTTGCCGAGTGCACTGTGATCGATACCGGTATTTCGGGATTTCTTGCCTCGGAAGCAAACGTGCATATCGAAAAAGGCGAGAGTTTCACCTTTCATAAATACGCCATCTATTCCGAGCTCGGCGTGGATGAGCCGACCGGCACGGTCTGTGACTTTGCCGAATTGAGGGAAGGACAGCGCCGCTATCTGGAAAGCTTCTGGAGACACGCCAGAGTGAAGATCGGTGGGGATGAAGAGCTCCAGTCTCAGCTTGATTTCTGCCTGTGGGGTATGCTCTGCTCCGCCGGCAGGGACGGCATCACGAATGTTGCCGCCAAGGGCCTTTCCGGCGAGGGCTATGAGGGGCACTATTTCTGGGACAGTGAGATATATGTCCTCCCCTTCTTCCTCAACACCGAGCCGGAGATCGCAAAGGCTCTGCTCACCTACCGATACCGCCAGCTCGATCACGCCCGCGCACACGCCCGTATCATGGGGCATGAGAGCGGTGCGCTGTATCCGTGGCGCACGATCACCGGCTCCGAGTGCTCAAGTCACTACCCCTCGGGCTCTGCGCAGTACCATATCAACGGCGATATCGCCGGTGCGTTTCTAAACTACTGGAATCTCACCCATGATACATCCTTCCTCCCCGAGACAGTCGAAGTGCTTGCGGAGACGGCGAGACTCTGGCTCGATGTCGGGCATTGGCTGGACGGGAGCTTCCGCATAGACGGTGTGACCGGGCCGGACGAATATACCTGCATCGTAAACAACAACTACTATACGAACTGCTGTGCCGCCAATAATCTTCTCGGCGCGGTAAGGCTGTGCGGAGAGCTTGAAAAGCTCGGCGCTCTTGATGCGCTCAAAGAGAAGATCTCTCTGACCGATGAAGAGCTTTATGAGTTCAGGCGAGCCGGTGAGGGGATGTACTACCCCCACGATGAAGCTCTCGGTATCATCGCGCAGGATGACAGCTTTCTTAAGAAAAAGCGCTGGGATCTCTCTTCAATTCCGAAGGAGAATTTCCCGCTGCTCATGCACTACCACCCCTTACAGATCAACCGCTGTCAGGTACTCAAGCAGGCGGACAGTGTTCTTGCAAACTTCCTCTACCGCGAGGAGGACGTGCTGACGATGATGCGCTCCTTTGTCTATTATGAAGGAGTCACCACGCACGATTCCAGCCTTTCCAACTGCATCTATTCCGTGATGGCGGCGCGTCTCGGCGAGACCGGCAAGGCATATTCCTACCTTCAAAAGAGCATCGGCATCGATACCCGCGACGAAAACGGCAACACCCGCGACGGGCTGCATATCGCCAACATGGGCGGAGCGTATTCCATTCTGACCTTCGGCTTCGGCGGACTGCGAATTTCGGATGAGGGACTTTCCCTGTTCCCGATCATCCCGAAGGAGCTCGGAGAGGTGAGCTTTCCGCTGTATTACAGAGACCGTTACATTTCCGTCACGGCGAAGGGCGACTCCTGCACGCTCCGAGTCACGGAGGGCGATGCGCTTGAGCTGAGCATTTACGGCGAAAGGATCACCGTAACGTGTGAGAACGTCACCGTCTGCCGCAAAGTAAAGGGTGTGCTGTTCGATCTGGACGGGGTCGTCACCGATACCGCGAAGTTCCATTATCAGGCGTGGAAGAGAATAGCCGACGAGCTGGGCGTTTATTTTGACGAGGTTAAAAACGAGCAGTTCAAGGGCGTTTCACGCGCCGCGTGCTTAAAGCTCCTGCTTGAATGGGGCAATATAAGCGTGACCGCCGAGGAATTTGAAGAGCTTCTTGTTCGCAAGAACGAGTATTACAGGGAGCTTTTGAAGTCTCTGACCGAAAAGGACGTCCTGCCCGGCATAAAAGAGGCTATCGGTTATCTGCGTGAAAAGCATATTCCGTGCGCTCTTTTCTCCGTCAGCAAGAATACCGACGCGATCCTTGCCTATATCGGCATGACGGACGCTTTCGACGCGCTCGTCACCGGCAACGACATCGCAAACTCCAAGCCACACTTTGAAGGCTATCTGCTGGGCGCAGAGCGCATCGGTGTTGACCACCGCTCGTGCGTAATGATCGAGGACTCCGAGGCGGGCGTAAGGGGCGCAAAGAACATCGCCATGAAAGCGATCGCCATCATGCCCGAAAACAAGGCGAACGCCGATCTCTGCATCGACTCAACGGCGAAGCTCAACGCCGCGCTGGAAAAGCTTATCTGAACAAAATAATCGCAGGCTGTGCACGGTAAAAATGCACAGCCTGTTTTTATCTCAATGTCATTTAGTTAATGATTTTTCACTGTAGGGCGGGGGCTTGCTCCCGCCGAAAAGCCGACGTATATATTACGTTACGGTGGGAGCAAGCCCCCGCCCTACGGACGCAGTTTTCTTACCTTAATGACATTGTGTTTTTTTATGGTACCCTGTGTTTCCGGTAATAGACATACGAGGCGACCGTGGGGACGAATACCGCGACGAGAATTACCGCGAGCAGCACCCAGAATGAGCCGATAAAGGCGTTGACGAGCATCACAACGCCGCATATGACCCACAGAAAACCGCCGAGACGGTGGGTGTAATTCCAGTTGTCGTCGTCGTTGAGCGTCCACGGGAGTTTGATGCCCATGGTGTAATTCCGGCGGCATTTGGGCAGATAGTTGCCGACAACGATGAACACTATGCCTATGAGAAGCTGCACGAAAAGCGAGATGTTCACCTGCTTTCCGACAGCGGCGAACAGGCACAGCGGCGTGACCACAAGACCTAATGCGGGGATGAACCACAGCATCATCCGGTCGAGGAACTTGCTGTGCTTTTCCGCACGGGGATCGCTGCTCAAACCGAACAGGCACAGCGCGTCCAATGCCGCCATGAAGCAGGGCAGACCGAATACGGCAAAGGCCTTGCTCGAATAGCCGTCGGGGACATTGTTCAGATCAAAGTGTGTCGGCACTTTGTCCGGCAGATCGTTCCACATATAAAGTCCCAACAATATCGGCAGCAGACACAGCGCCACCGAGAGTATCATTTCCTTTTTACTTGCTTTCATCATTGACCTCCCGAAATTCGCTCAGCCACAGCATGATCTCCTCAAATACCGAAGCATTGAGCGTATAAAAGATAAAATTTTTTTCTCTCTCCTCCGTGATAAGCTCCGCTTTTTTGAGCTGTGAGAGATGGTAGGAGATCGTTGCCGCCGTCATGTCAAAATGCGAGGCAATGTCTCCGGCGCTCAAGCGACCTTTGCGCAACAGCACGAGAATATCCCTTCTAACAGGATCACTCAGCGCCCGAAATGTCTCCTGAAAACCCAAAATTTTCACGTCCTTTCAAAAATCTATTTAGAGATTTATCTAATCAGTTGCTTTGAGTATAGCACACCGAGCGGAAATGTCAAGAACTATTTAGAATTTTTTCTAAATACCTATCGGCATAAAAGAAAAAATTAATATAGAATATCTCCGCACGGTATGTTATACTGAAAACAATATATATTTGATACGGAGAAATCAAACACTATGACAAAGATACTGTTCGTCTGCCACGGGAATATCTGCCGCAGCCCCACGGCGGAATTTGTTCTCAGGGATATGGTCAGAAAGGCGGGGCTTGAAAAGGATTTTTATATTGAGTCCGCCGCGACGACATACGAGGAAATAGGAAATCCCGTATATCCGCCCACGAAAAAGCTGCTGGACGCGCACGGCATCGACTGCACGGGCAAGACGGCGCGGCACATAACGAAAGCCGATTACGATAATTTCGATCTCATCATCTACATGGACGAGGAAAACCGCGTCGATCTCAACCGCTATTACGGAGGCGACCCCGACGGCAAGCTCCGCAACCTTATGGACTACGCCGGCAAGATCGGCGTGGAGGTCTACGACCCGTGGTACACCCGCAATTTTCAGCGGGCATGGGACGATATCGAGGAGGGCTGCTGCGCACTCCTTGAAAGCCTCACGGACGATACCGTTACTCTCGATTTTTCCGACTGCATGAGCAGGGGAGAAATGTATGAAGTTATGCGCCGTGAAATGTGCTGGCAGGATTGGTACGGCGAAAACCTTGACGCGCTCTGGGACATTCTGACCGGTCTTCCCCATCGGGGCAAAAGCTTCGTTATCATCCCGCCCGCAGAGACCGCACCGGAAGACGTAAGAAAATACGCCTCCCTCATCGAAGGAGTATTTGAAGAAGCCGAGGCGTTAAAATAAATAATCAATAAATCGGAGGTAAGGAATGAAAAAAAGACGTGCATTGTTTGCCTCGCTGACGCTTGCGGGGCTGTCCATGGAGGAACTGTACCGTTATATCTTCTGCCGTCATCAGGGCTCGCTTTCATTCGCGGATTTCAAGCATCACAGTGAAGATTACTATGAACGCCGCGACCGCTATGCAGACGACTTCGGAAAGCTCCCCTTTACCGAGTACACTTTGAAAGGCGAGCGCGGCAGGACCCTTGTCGGGCATTACATCTGTGCCGGAGAAAAGCCATCGGGCAGGATCGCCTTTCTGATCCACGGCTACCGTGCCGACAGTGCCGAAGCGGCAGGACCTTTTTATGAGTACTACTTTTCAAAGGGCTGGGATGTGTTCGTCTGCGACCATGCCTCGCACGGTCTGAGTGAGGGTGAGATCATATCCTATGACTACTATGAGAGCCTCGACTGTCTCAAATGGCTGGACTTTCTCAAAGAGAACTACGGAGAGGACATACAGATCATCCTGCACGGCTTTTCCATGGGCGGCGCCATCGTTGTGAAAATGAGCGACAGAGTGCCGGAGAACGTAAAATTCATCTGCGATGACTGCGGCTTTTCCGACGCCGTCGGCATAATAAAGCCGAAGCTGAAAGTGCTCTACCCTGTCGTGAGGCTTCTGAACCGCGGTGTAGGCAGATTTCGGCTGGAGGACACCGACGTAAGAGAGAATTTATCCCACGCAAAGGTTCCGATACTTTTTGTCCACGGGACAGCCGATCCGACCGTGCCCTTTGAAATGGGGAAAGAGCTTTATGAGCTGTGCCCCACCGAAAAGGACTGTCTGTTCTCCGAGGGGATACTGCACGTGGAGAGCATATACCGCCGGAGGGAAGAATACGAGAAAAAGCTTGACAGCTTTATAGATAAATATACGAAGCGAGGATGAGAAAATGAAATACGATTTTACAAGCGTTCTTGACCGGAAAGGTCGCGATTCCCTCGCATTCGACAAGATCCCCTTTGAAGGCGTCACCGTGGACGAGGGCTTTGACCCCATCCCCATGTGGATCGCCGACATGAGCTTCCCCGTTTCTCCCGCTGTCACCAAAGCGATCCTCAAGCGTATGGAAATGCCTAACTACGGCTATTTTGCTCTGCCGCAGGAATATTTTGACACGATCATAAGCTGGCAGAGCCGCAGAAACGACGTTGTCGGGCTTGAAAAAGAGCATATCGGCTACGAAAACGGCGTTTTAGGCGGCGTCAGCTCCGCAGTACAGGCATTCTCATCCCCGGGCGAAAAGATACTTATCCACTCTCCCACCTATATCGGCTTTACCCACGTCATGGAGGACACCGGCCGCCCCGTGATCCACAGCGAGCTCAAGCGCGATGAAAACGGCGTGTGGCGCATGGACTACGCGGATATGGACGCAAAGCTTAAAAAGTACAATATCCATCTTGCTATCTTCTGCTCCCCCCACAACCCCTGCGGGAGAGTGTGGGAAAAATGGGAGATCGAAAAGGCGATGGAGGTCTACGCCGCGAATGACTGCATCGTTATCTCCGATGAAATATGGTCGGATATCATCATGCCCGGGCATAAGCATATCCCCACCCAGTCCGTATCCGAGGACGCGAGAAACCGCGTTATCGCCTTCTACTCCACCAGCAAGAGCGCATCCATCGCCGGTCTTGTCGGCTCCTACCATATCATTTATAACCGTCAGCTCCGCGACCGCGTCGTGCACCGTTCGGAGATGAGCCACTACAACGATGCAAACGTCCTTTCCGTCCACAGCCTTATCGGCGGCTTTTCCAAGGAGGGCGAGGAGTGGATCGATGAAATGATCGAGGTCATCGACAATAATCTCACCTACGCCACCGATTTTATCAAAGCCAATTTTGACGGCGTGAAATGTGCAAAGCCCGAGGGTACGTATATGCTGTATCTCGACTGCGCCGACTGGTGCCGTGAGCACGGCGTGTCGATAAGCGAGCTTCAGCACAGGGGCGTTAAATGCGGCGTCATCTGGCAGAACGGCGAGGATTTCTATTGGAAAGACACCATCCGCATGAATCTGGCTCTGCCGTATGCAAGACTTCAGGATGCCATGGAGCGGCTGAAAAAATACGCGTTTATCTGAAAGGCTTCTTCATTCCGCCGTCCAATGCACCGATGCCGTGATCTGCTGCCCGATCGGCACGAAGAGCTATTGCAACCCGGGAAAAGGAGAAACGCATGGATATTAAGATAAAGCGTACTGTTTCAGCTCTGATTGCCGCTTTTGCGCTGCTGCTCGTCGGCGCTCTCGGTTCCCAAAAAGCTTCGGGGGTCTTCTCCCCCGTCAAAGTCATTCTTGACTGTGATATGGGGTATATGAATGACGATACGCTGAGTCTGAGTATGCTCCTTAAAGCCGAAGAGCGCGGTCTTGTGGAGATCCTCGGCATCACCTTGGAGGGCGGAAACAATTTCATTGATGCGCCATACGAAAACTACGAAGAAACACAATTCGGCAGTTCAAAAAATACCGGGGATTTTCTCAAGCTGATCGGCCGCACGGATATACCCTGTTTCCGCGGCACAGACTTTCCCGGAGATATCGGCAGAGACGGTCTTCGGGAGCTGGATGATTTTTATAAAGGGCTTGAATACGGCAGGTTTAACGACGGCTACGGAGCCATTCACTTTTTCACAGCCGTCGATCCGGAATTACTCCGTGACAGTAATGACGCCGCCGATTTTCTTGTTCGCTCGGTTCTGGAGAAGCCGGATGAGGTTGTGATCTTTGCCATCGGCCCCACTATGAACATTGCAAAAGCTGTAAAGCAGGATCCCGATTTTGCTCCGCACGTAAAAGCCATCTACTACATGGGAGGCGCCTTGGGCGATACGCTCATGATGGAGAACAGCCGTTCCGAAACGGTTGAGGGAATAGAGGGCGCAAATGTTACGCCTTATGCAGAATATAATGTGCTCTACGATCCCTCGGCGTTCGCTGCCTGTATTACTGCGCCTTTCCCGCAGCAGTACATTATACCGGGTTCCTGCAATATCGGTATTGACAGCTCCATTGCGGATGATTTCATTGCACACAGCGACGGAACAGGTATTTCCGGACTGTGGGCAGAACACTACAAGGAGTATATTCAGGATTATCCCTATTGGGACCCTCTTACCGTCTACGCTTTTCTGCGTCCGGACGCCATCACCGCATCTTCCGTTCAATACGTCACCGTCAACACAGACCGTCTTTCGAAATACTTCGGACGAACCGACGGTTTTTGTCCGGAAGAATATGAGCGGCTTTCCGCTGACCGTCGTTCCCTCTGCGGTCGGGCGGAAGTGATTCGCGAAATGGAGGGTTTCTGGGATTATACGGTTGAGCTGCTTTGCAATTGACACGCAAAAGGTCGGCTCCGAATCGGTCGGTTAAACCGCTCCGATTCAGCAGCAATAATCGATCACAAACCAAAAGGATTTCCGCGGAAAGCCAATGGCAGTAAGTTAGCAAACGCACGGTAGGGAACGGTCTTGACCGTTCCCTACACTCAGAGAGCCTTAACTTAATGACATTGCGCGGAAAGGCGGTTCGCCATAAGGATTTACAGGTTTTGATCCGCCCTTTTCCGCCCATACTGCATAAAAAATTCCGGAAATACGACAGTATTCCCGGAATTTTATTATATTGTCTGGACGAAAAATGCCTGGCTCAAAACTGCTTCGCACCTGAAAAGCAGGATGTTTTTGGCAGGACAAGGTTCCTCGTCGCAGGAATACTTTTTGTATTTCAAGGCGATTTAACGCAGTACTGCCGAAAAAAGACGCTTTTCAGGCTGCAAATCCCTATGGTGAACCGCCTAAAGCGGGAATCCTTTTTTTGAATGAAGTCGGGCTGCGCCCTAATGAAGCAAAATGAAGACGGCTTCGCCTAATGAAGCGAAGTCGCCCACGGACTGCGCCGCTGCCATTTTCATATCAAGTGAAATATCTGCTTCGCAGATGTGAAATAATGCCTCGTTCCTCGGCATTGTGAAATATTGCTTCGCAATGTGAAATGAAATAAATCCACCCACGCCCGCAGGCATTTCACACTCCGCAGGCGTATTTCACGTGCGAAGCAATATTTCACAAATCCCGCAAGGGATTTATTTCGTTGAAAAAACCTCGTTCCGAAGAACGAGGTTTTTTCATGGCGCAGAAGGAGGGATTTGAATTATTGAAATGCCGTTTTTCCCGTTTCTGCACATACCGGATAATGGCTTATTCTCAGCACTTTCTATCCTATCCGTCCGGATGGTATCATCCGTTTTCATTCTCTAAAGGGAAAAAATAAGGGAAAACTTTAAGGGAAAAAGTTTTTTATATTTTGCGTATCATTTGAACCATAGGCAATTCCTGATCGGGAATTCGTGATATCTCGGAAAAATGATTGTTTAAATAAAACTGTATCAGCTCTTTTCTGTCATGGCACTCGATCATCATATATCTGCCGCCTACAGCCGTAACAGCATCAGAGATAATATCATACGCAAACTGGAGCAGCTCGCTGCCTGATATTGAGTCTTTCGGTACATTTGAATTGCGTGAAAGCTGACCGATAAGATAACACGAAAAATCATTTATCAGTTCACCGTGGATCTTGCTGCTTAAACCGTCCAATTCTTTTCTTGTCTTGTTGTCAACGGTTTCCGGTACTGACAATACTTTCAGAGCAAGCGAAATGTACCCGTAAATAATTAACTGATCAAGGCAAAAGTCTTCCGAATTGAGCTGATCTTCATCACAAATCAGGTACGTTCTGGATTTTGACAATTCTTCAAATTTTACTGCCCTTGTATGTAGGAATTTTTGGATATCATCATCCTGCTTGCAGGAAAAAGATGACAGGATCTGGTCAAGCAGATCCCTGTCATCTGCAACACGTTCAATCAGCGCGGAGAGCGCAATGGGCACCGCTTTAATAATCCTTCACTCCTGTCTCTGCTGGCCCGGGAGTCGGCGCTCTGTTTAATTGGATTACCGGGTGTTTTGTCGTTCATTATTTTTGCAAGTTTTTCGAGAGAAGCAGGATCATTGATTTCGATCTTTCTTTCAAAAGTGCTTGTTGCCATAGCGTTTTCCTCCCTTCGTATGACTGATTATTCAATAGGGAAATATCATTCCCTGCTTATTATTATACGCACATACTCGGATAATTCAAGATAAATTTTTGTGAATTGTAAATTGTATGAATTGTGTGTTTATTCGTCAAGAAGTACTTTGAAAACCATTTTTTTCGAGCGGCTGCTTTTAGAGCCCGGACAGTTGGGCTTATGGATATCCTGCGGCAAAGCGATGATAAATTCGTCTGGCGCAAGCTCCATCAAACTGCCGTCTAAATCTTCAAAAAACGTGCAATCCTTTTCTTCGTCTATAACCGGCTTTTCGGCAAGGTGGGAGATGGGGCAGATGCCTATCGACTCACTGCCCTCCAGAAGAAGCTGAATGTCGGCATAGCGTCCGTGTACCTCCCACGTTGTCGGCATTTGGGTAAGCTCCCGGTCTAGAACGTTGATGAAAAGGTTTTCACCGTCTATTTCGTAATGACCGGTCTGCATAGCGGCAAGGTCATTTTCCACGGCAAATTCAGCGGCCTTGGCAAAGTTTTTACCTAAGAAAGCATACTGAGAGAGTTTTTTTATATTGTCATAGATCATTTTTCGTTTCCTCTGATGCGTTTTGCGTATTCAGGCCGATTTCGTCCTTTTCGTCAATTCCCAGCAGCTTTTCGACAAGGCGCTTTTCTTCCTTCCTCTCAAAACTGTTGAAGAGATCGTCTGGCGTAACCAGCGAGAACACCCGCGGCGCGGAGTCGATGAATTTCCCTGAAAAAAGTATATAAGCTTCGGAAACTTTTGTCAATGTTCTGATGAAAAGCGTGCTTTTTGTATTTATTCGTTCGCTTGCAGTTTTTCAAATACCGGCTCAAGGAGATATGAGCGAAGCAGCATACAAAGCCCCGGCAGAAAGGTAACCGGGAGGAGAAAGCGGACGCACAGCCACAGACAAATCGCGGTGATCAACCCGATAGCAGCTGTTCTCAACGGATGAACAACCGCTAACTTTAGAGCCGCGACGTTAAGCGAGACAAAACCAAAAGAGAATCTCGACAGCAGCGGGAAGACCCAACAGGCGACGCCTAAAGTAAATATCTGCAAACAGAGCAGCGCCACGGACAGCACGTAAACCATCGGGGTAATACCGGCGCTGTCCGTAAAAGTTCTGTACAGGAAGAACGGGCCCCCGATCAGCGCCGTCCACAGCAGCGAGCAGGGAACGGTCAGCTTGAATTCATTTTTGAAGGTGTGCAGATAGCGGGTGAAAATATCATCTTCCCTTTTACGGATGGAATGGATGATCGTGTCATACAGCGCCGTGGAGGAAGCCCCCAGCGTCAGCACGGGCACGGAACCAAGAAACCACATCAGGCTCAGAAGAAATATTTCCCCGAAGCTGCCCAGAAGCTTCCAGATCGGCGCTTCCGCGTTGAAAAAGCGTTTCATTATATAAGAGTGGGAACAAGCTCGGCCAGTTTGTCGGCAAGCTGCCTGTGTCCCTTGGATGAAAGGTGCATATAGTCTACGGTGTTGAATTCCGCAAGACCCTCCGCATCCAGAAATGTCCAGCCGTGAAGAGCACATTTTTTCCGGTATTCCTCCGCAACGCCGAGGGAGACCCTATGGCAGTTCACGCCCATGGCAGCATCGTTGAGCCCTTCCCCGATGCAGGGGGGCGCCACCACGAGAATATTGGGCTTCCCATCCTTCCACGCCATGACAGTCTCCGCTTTCATGGCAAGACGCTCCAGTCCTATGCCGATGCAGGCGGCGTTGGCGTTGAAACGGTCCTTTGTGTCGTTCGTACCCAGCATGATGATGAGCAGGGACACCGGCTCATGCGTCATAAGCGTCGAGAAGATCACATCCAGACCGGACATGCACTCATGCAGCGGATCGCGAAAGACGGTGGTCCTCCCGGACAGTCCTTCTTCCAGAACGAGGTAGTCATCTCCGAGCTTCTTCTGCAGAAGACAGGTCCAGCGCTCCTCCTCATTGAAGCGGTCGGTATGATCCGCACTGTCGGACGGGTCGGCGCAGTACCCGTGCGTATTGGAGTCACCGAAGCAGACGATATGTTTTTTCATTTGAACTCCCTCCTGAACGATCAGCGTTTTCTCAATTCCGGCAGAGAAGCGGCAGCGGCAGACTGACCAACGCGGCGGAACTTCTCATCGGGCAGAGCCAGATGAATCTTTTCGGAAAGCTCCGGATACTCATCCTTCAAAACTGCCTCGCATTGGGCAATGACAAGGTCTCCGCCCTTGCCGGACATCACGCGTCCCAGCAGCAGAACGTGCCGGAAGCCGTACAGATCATGGTACAGCGCCAGTGTATGAGCCAGATACACGCCGATACTGCGGTAAACCGCAGCGGCGCGTTCGTCGCCTTTTTCCATCAGTCCCTGCACGACCTTGAGCTTCTCAGCGGGGGAGAGAGCTTCGTGAAGCTCTATTCCCGCGGTGGGAGCGAGCTTGATGATACCGTCCTGTGAGAAGTATTTCACTCCGCAGCCTATGTCCAGCGACCATTCATCCTGCATTGCTTCGGGGTTCGCGTCCACCGGGATAAAGGCAAGCTCATTGAGCCAGCCGGTGATGCAGCCGTTTTCGTCAACATAGCCGCCGGCTTCGCTCGTACCCATGGCGATGCCGAGAATGTTGGTGTCCTCAAGACTCATTGCTCCGGCAAGCGCAGTAACATCACCATCGTTGAAGACGTTATAGGGAATGTCCCCGAAGGTATCGGTAATGGCGCGGATGTAGATATCCTTGACCTTTGCGTCAAACTGGTCCTTCGGCACCTTGAGGAAGAGAGAAGCGTTCATCGTGCGGTTATTGATATACACCCCGGCGGAGGAGACGCCGACCGCGTCAACTCTGGGCATATGCGATGCGGCTGATCTGAGCGCGGAAACGATCCCGTCATAGTGATAATCAGGATCGGAGTTGAGCTTTGGGAACCATACGACCTCTTCGGAATAGACTGTCTCGCCGTCGATGACCGCGCTGACCTTTCTGTCACTTCCGCCCGCGTCAAAGCCGATGCGGCAGCCGTCCAGATGACCGCCGGCGGGCTGAGGATCATCCTTCGCTTCGGGAATTTCATCCGTGAGGACTATTTCAAAGGGTCGCTCGTATATACTCGCAAAATAATCCCAGTCAAATGCCTGATTGCCGTTTTCACAGAAGCACTCGCTGAGATAGTCATATAGACCTTTGTCGGTAACATAAACCCGGAAGCCGCCCTTCATCCACAGCAGGGTCTTGATAAGACGGCGGATGTAGTAACGGTCAGCCTCGCGCATTTCCTCCGTACCGTAGATAAAGGTATGAACGGCTGCCATTTCACCGCGGGCGCGTTCCACGGCAATGCCGATGGGCTTTTTTGCATCCTTCAGAAAAGCCTGATTGAATGTGTGCATAGGGATAAAGCCCATGTCAAGCTCAGGAAGATTTTTAACTTCCAGTTCCACACCAAGAAAATTCATATAGATACCCCCGATTATTATGCCTTTGACAGGATTATAACATAAGCGCCCGGTGTTGTCACCATTTCGGCAAAAATAATTTTCAAAGAAATAATTATTGAAAAAAACTTTCGTCAATGCTATAGTTTATTTTAATAAAAAATCAAGGGGGGACAAACCATGGATAAGGAAAAATTACTCTCTGCAAGACAGTGGATACAGGACGAGCTTAAAAGATGCGTGGATTTCTGGCTCAAAAACGGTATGGACAGCGTAAACGGCGGCGTATATACCTGCCTCGACCGGGAGGGAAAGATCTACTCCACCGATAAGAGCGTGTGGATGCAGGGCAGGTGCGCATGGGTCTTCGCGTATCTCTGCCGCGTGTACGGCAAAAAAGACGAATGGATGGCGGCCTCTAAAAGCTGCCTTGATTTCATGGAGGCGTACTGCATCAACCGCGAGGCCGGCAACCGGATGTATTTCACCGTCACCGCCGACGGCAAGCCCCTGCGTCAGAGACGCTACTGCTTCTCCGAGGCTTTCTACGCCATTGCCAACGCCGAATATTACGGTCTCACCGGCGAAAAAGTATATCTTGAAAGAGCGAGAAGCGCCTATAATCTTTACTGGAACGTAAACCACGGTATGCCCGACCCCGTGGGTATGCCGCCCAAGACAATTCCCGAGACCCGCACGGGCCGTGCTTTCGGCACACCCATGATCATTCTGAATGTTATCGGCGTTCTGCTGCGGGTGGACGAGGCAAACAAGGCCGAATATGAGGAAAGAAGTGCCCAGTGTGTGGAGGAAATCTTTAAATATCACGTACATCCGGAGCTTAAATGCGTGCTGGAAAATGTCGCGCCGGACGGCACGGCAAGGCTCGACTTTACCGAGGGACGCATCGTCAATCCCGGCCACGATATCGAGGGCGTGTGGTTCCTGCTGGAGCAGGCGCAGAGAACCGGCGACAGCTCGCTGGTGCCCAAGGCGGAACAGATCTTCAACTGGGCGATCGAAGCCGGCTGGGACAAGGAATACGGCGGACTATTGTACTTTGTGGACTGCCTCGGCCGTCCGCCCGAGGCGTATGAGCACGACATGAAGCTCTGGTGGCCGCATGACGAGATACTGATCTCCTCTCTCATGCTCTACCGCGATACCGGCAAGGAAGAATACCTCGACTGGTTCTTCAAAACGCTCGATTATACTAAGACCTATTTCAGCGATCCGGAATACGGCGAGTGGTACGGTTATCTGCGCCGTGACGGAAAACCCACGCAGCCTCCCTGCAAGGGCTCGACCTTCAAAGGCCCCTTCCATCTGCCGAGAATGCTTATCATGGTCGATCAGATGCTCAGCGGACTTCTTGACTGATGCCTATGGAAGAGATCAGCATTTTTGAACAGTTAAGCCGACGCTATTACGAGCTGAGTGCCTCCGAAAAGAAGATTGGCGACTATGTGCTGTCCCATCAGGGCAAAACACAGGCCATGTCTATTTCGGAGCTGGCGGAAGCGAGCGGCGTATCCGAGGCCACCGTCACAAGGTTCTGCCGGAAGCTGGGCTGTAAGGGTTATAATGATTTTCGCCTTGCGGCAGCGAAAAACAGTGCCGCACGCGAAAAGCATACCAATCCCCTTTCCGGTGCGGTCGGCAATGACGATCCGTTTTCCGAGGTGTGCCGGAAGCTTTATGACGCCAATGTGAGCGCCATGACGCAGACGCTTGAGCTTGTCAAGCCCGAGCAGTATATCCTTGCCGCCGACATTATCGAAAAGGCGAACAAAGTCGTCTGTATGGGGCAGGGCGGCTCCATGATCATCGCGGAGGAGTGTGCGCATCTCTTTGCCACTACGGGCAGCAAATACAGCGCCGTGGCCGATTCCCACTATCAGATCGTGACCGCCGCGACTCTGGAGGAAAATGACGCGATCCTCTTTTTCTCCTATTCCGGAGCAACCAAGGACATGATGGACACCATGCACGTGGCCAAAAAGAGAGGGGGAAAAATCATTCTTGTGACGCATTTTCCCAATTCACCGGGCGCGGCCTATGCGGATGTTATTCTGCAGTGCGGCGCGGATGAAAGTCCGCTGCAGCTCGGCTCCATCGGCGCAAGGATCGCCCAGCTGTATCTCATGGACATTCTCTTCTCCGAAGTTTGCCGCCGTGATCTGGATGCGTGTCGTGAGCGCCGCTCCGCCATCGCCGACGCACTTACTGAAAAGCATCTGTGAAAAATAATAATGCCTGTAAGATTTTTTCACAGGAGTCACATAATGAAAATTATTTTCACTTTTTCTTGACATGACGACTTAAATTGTGTAATATATAGTAAATAGCGGGTAAAGAATGTGCCCGCCAAAATACAAACGCTGAAGTATAAAAGGAGGAAAAACATGAAAAAACTGTTAGCAATGGTTCTGACCCTGTGCATGGTGTTCTCTCTGTGCGCAATCGGTCCTGCGGCATCTGCAGATGCTCAGGAGCTTACTCTTTGGACCTACCCAATCGGCAAATGGGGCGACAGTGCTACTGTCGAAGCTATGATGGCTGACTTTGAGGCCGCTACCGGCATTAAGGTCACTGTCGAATACCTCGATTACACCAATGGTGACGATCAGGTCAATACCGCTCTTGAAGGCGGCGCTGCTCCCGACCTCATCATGGAAGGACCCGAGCGTCTGGTTGCCAACTGGGGCGTCAAGGGCTACATGGTAGACCTCGCCGACCTGTGGGACGATGCCGACAAAGCAGAAGTCAACGCTTCCTGCGTTTCCGCCTGCTTCAATGGGGACGGTGCCTGCTACGAGTACCCCGTATGCATGACCGCACACTGCATGGCTGTTAACTACGACCGCTTTGTCGCAGCCGGTGCAGACCAGTACCTCGACCTCGAAAATCACACCTGGACCACCGATGGCTTCATCAATGCTGTCAAGGCACTCTACGCTGCCAAGAATGACACCGTTGCAGCCGTCTTTTGCGGCGGCCAGGGCGGCGATCAGGGCACCCGCGCTCTGATCAACAACCTCTACGGCGGCACCTTCACCGATGCCGAGCACACCAAGTACACCGCAAACTCCGCTGAGAACGTCAAGGCTCTTGAGCTTCTCCAGGGTCTCGACGGCATCAACTTCGACGCTTCCATCGTCGGCGGCGACGAGATCAACCTCTTCCGTCAGGGCATCCTTGACATGGCATTCTGCTGGAACATCGCTCAGCAGCTCAACACCGACAACAACGATGCAGAACTCACCAATGACGGCGAGAAGATCGTCTTCATGTCCTTCCCCGCTGAGGGTGATGCAAAGCTCTGCGGCGGTATTTGGGGCTTCGGTATCTTCGATAACGGTGATGAGGCCAAGATCGCAGCAGCCAAGGAATTCGTCAAGTACTTCTGCGACGGCGAGGGCACGGTTCCCGCAGTCAAGGCTTCCACTTACTTCGCAGTCCGCGGCAACGCAGGCGACGGCATTGATCTGACCGGCGTATGGGCAGACAACGCAATCATGAACGAGTACACCAAGCTCATGCCTCTGCTGGGTGACTACTATCAGGTCGCTCCCAAGTGGGCCGAAGCACGTACCGCATGGTGGAATATGCTCCAGCGTGTCGGCGCCGGCGGCAATGTTGCCGACGAAGTCGCTGCATTCGATGCAGAAGTCAACGGCTGATTTCCTTTCGGGAATTCAATGTAATTAAGCAAGGTTACGCACCCTCCCGCGCTGATGCGTGGGAGGGTCTTTGAATAATAAAAGAGAGGAGAGAGTCATTTGGGTGCTTCTGCTCCAAGACTTACAAGCCGTAAGCTTGTCATGAGAGAAACCGTCTCCGGTTATCTTTTCCTGCTTCCCAGCCTTGTTTTCTTTCTGGTTTTTGTCATTTACCCCATGTTCATGTGTATCTACACAAGCTTTTTTGACTCCAACATGGGCAAAAATACGACTGATGTGTTCATCGGTCTTGCCAATTATAAGGAGCTCTTTCAGGATCAGATCTTCCTGGGCGCTCTGAAAAATACGCTGATAATCGTGGTTGTTTCCGTCCCTACCGTGTGCGCTTTTTCCCTGTGGGTGGCAACGGCCATTTATGATATGAAACCGGCTCTTACCTCCGCCTTCCGCTGCATTTTCTATCTGCCGGTCGTCACCGGCTCCGTGGCCGTCACGGTCGTATGGAAATGGATGTATAATAACTATTACGGCATTTTCAACTACGTGGGCAAAAGCATGGGCTTTATTGAGAAGAATATTAACTGGCTGGGCGACGCAAAATATGCCCTCTGGTGCATTATTCTTATTCTGTTCACCACTTCCGTCGGCCAGCCCATTGTCCTCTATGTTTCTGCACTGGGCAATGTCGATCAGACGCTGGTGGAGGCTGCCGAAGTGGACGGAGCCAACCGCCGTCAGGTCTTCTGGAAGATCAAATGGCCGCAGATCATGCCGACCACGCTGTACATTCTCATCATTACTACCATCAATTCCTTCCAGTGCTTCGCGCTGATCCAGCTGCTCACCTCGGGCGGCCCGAATCATTCGACGGATACCATCATGTATTACATCTATTACACGGCCTTCAAGCTGTACCGCTACGGCTACGGCAACGCTATGGGTGTTGTGCTGATGATCATTATTGCCATACTCTCTGCCATCCAGTTCAGAATGGGGCAGGAAAAGTAGAAGGGAGGAAAGAAAAATGCTCGGAAAGAAATCTAAATTAAGCCGTATCATCACCCTTGCCATTATCATTCTCCTCGCTCTCCTCTTTACCTTCCCGCTGTACTGGATCATCACCGGCTCGTTCAAAACGCCGAAAGAGGTCAACTCCACGACGCCTGTCTGGTGGCCGAGCGAGTTTACGATGAAAAACTATGAAAAGCTCATGAGCAAGCTGAAAGCGCCGCTGTATGAGCTGAACATACCGTTCAGTCAGTATTTTTCCGAGGACGGCGAGCCTGTCGCGGCAGTGACCGGGCCTACGGTACCGGGGGCGGTGCGGTGGCTGCTCAACACGGTGTGGATGGCGGTGGCCGCCATGCTGCTCACCTGCATCACCTCGGCGCTGGCCGGTTATTCCCTTGCGAAAAAGCGCTTTATCGGTCGGGGACTGATCTTTACGCTCATTGTCTGCGCCATGGCTCTGCCGAAGCAGGTCATTCTGATCCCGCTGATCCGGGAGATGTCTTCCCTCAAGCTTTATGACACCATCTCGGCGGTCATCTTCCCCATCGTGGGCTGGCCCTTCGGCGTATTTCTCATCAAACAGTTTGCCGAAAGCATCCCGGGAGAGATTCTGGAGGCTGCAAGAATTGATGGAGCCGGGGAGATGCGGACCTTCACGCAGATCGTTTTTCCCATGATAAAGCCCGGTGTTGGTGCTCTGGCGATCTTCACCTTCATCAATTCCTGGAACGACTACTTCATGCAGCTCATCATGCTCTCCAGTACGAAAAACCTGACCATCTCTCTCGGTATTGCCAAGATGCAGGCGGAAAACTCCACCGACTACGGCCTGATTATGGCCGGCGCGGCGCTTGCATCCGTACCTATTATCATTGTTTTCCTTATTTTCCAGAAATATTTCACCCGCGGCATCACCATGGGCGCTGTAAAGGGATAATTCCCTGAAAGGAGCATCAGTGTGAAAGTTCCTTTCACACTAATTAAATCAAAATGATAATCATCTTATCATTCCTTAGCTTCGCGTGATAAGATGCAGCTTTTTCCTTAAAATTTGTGCCGACGCGAAGCGGCGGAATGGATGATTATTATGAAAAATCTTGACAAATACAAAGGCATATTCCCCGCGTTCTATGCCTGCTATGACGACAACGGGGATATTTCTCCCGAGCGTGTCCGCGATCTGACTGAGTATCTGATCGGCAAAGGTGTAACGGGGCTCTATGTAGGCGGCTCCTCGGGCGAGTGCATTTATCAGTCCGTCGCAGAGCGTAAGTTGCTTCTCGAAAATGTCGTGGCACAGGCAAAAGGGCGCATTGTGATCATTGCCCATGTCGCCTGCAACAATACCCGCGACAGTATGGAGCTGGCCGCCCATGCCGAAAGTCTCGGTGTGGACGCGATCGCCGCCATCCCGCCCATCTACTTCCACCTTTCTCCCGAAGCCATCGCAAAATACTGGAACGATATTTCCTCCGCCGCGCCAAACACGGATTTTGTAATCTATAACATTCCCCAGCTGGCAGGCGTTGCTCTGAGCAGCTCACTTCTCCGCGAGATGATGAAAAATCCGCAGGTCATCGGCGTCAAAAACTCCTCCATGCCCATTCAGGATATTGAGATGTGGCGGGATGAGGGCGCATTGGTATTCAACGGCCCGGATGAGCAGCTTCTGTCCGGTCTGGTGGCCGGGGCTGCGGGCGGCATTGGCGGTACTTACGGAGTCATGCCGGAACTGTATCTGAAAATATTCCGTCTGGTACAGCAAAACAAAATTGCTGAGGCGCGGGAGATACAGGATGAATGCTGTCACATCATCTACAAAATGTGCTCCTGCCGGGGCAATATGTACGCCGTGATCAAAGAGATCATCCGCCTCAACGGCGGCGCGAATGCGGGCGGAGTGAGAGCGCCTCTGCTGAATCTCTGCGAGGAAGATATGGGAACAGTAAAACGGTGCGCTGAAATGGTCAGAAACGCGCTTAAAAAATACTGCTGACTTTCAGAAGAAGATAAAGAAAAATGAGGCCGTAAAAAATTACCCAAAAAGATGGCAGCAAGTCTGAGAAATAAAAATGTTGGGGTGTAGCTCACCTTAAACTGGTGGCTACCCCAACTTTTTTAAACCGCTAATTTATGCTGATCTGCGAAAGACATATTCTGCCTTAACAGAATATAATTTCGTTTTTAATAATTTCTTCCGCTCGGTTTCTGATGCTGTTCATACAGCCTGCCCACTTCATGCAATCCTGCGCCTTCATATCCTCGGTTATGTGTTCGGTTTCTTTCATCTGCCGGATCAGCAGTTCGCACCTCTGCTCGGCGGCGCGGTTAATATCTATGAGATATTGTGTCAACTTTCCGGAATTGAGAAAATCGGCATAAACGCCGGGCTTCTCCTTTTTCAGATATTCCTGATGTGCTCTGCCCCAACAGCCTATGTCGGCTTCCGGAAAACACAGATCGGGATAGCAATAGTCCCCAATAAGAACGTAGTCCAGACCGTTTTTATCATCATGTACTCTTTCTTTAAGGTCACTCATATTTTGCCTCCTATTATCTTTCATTTTCTTTTTCGTGCCTGACTCTTTTCTCTGCCTGTATTCTTCGGGCTTCTACAAGCATACACTGCATTTCCTCTTCACCGAAAACTTTTCTGAGAAGAATATGATCCTTTGCATCCTCACGCAGCAGCTCATTTTCTTCTCTGAACCGGGCGTTCTGTTTTTTAAGCTTCTCATTATCCCATGTAAGGCGGCTGTTCTCGCGGCTGAGATTTTCGTGTGCTTTCGTAAGCCTTTGAATTTCATCCCTTGCGGTTATATACTTTGCCATCACGGATATTACAAGTTTTTTGAGCTTCTTAACCAGCGGATCGGCAAATTTTGCTTTATAGTTTTTTGCGGTAATAATACCCTGCGGTTCGGGAAGCTCATATTCCGGTGAAGTGTTAAGATCACGTTTCAGCTCGTATATATTCCCGATGCCTTTTTCAAGACTTTGAATACGTTTATCGAGATTTTCATATTCACTCAGCTTGTCCTGCACAGATTCTTCAAGCTGCTCAACTTTCCCGGTTAGCTGTTCAACCTCCAAAGCCCTCTGCTGACGCTTAAACTCATAGTCGCTCAGATGCTCATAGTGGGTTCCTTTCTGCGCCCACAGGATTCCGTACTTCTCCATCACCTTTGCAAGCTCTTCTTTTTCGGACTGTACCCAACGGTTCCATTCGTTGTCATGTTTCCCGTCCCCCTTGAATCCCTGCGCGGCAAGAGCCTGTTTCAGGGATACTCTTGTATCAAGTCCGCGCTTGCTTCCGGTAGTAAAGGGTACGAAGTCAATGTGCAGGTGAGGGGTGGATTCATCCATATGGAGATGGGCCGAGAACACCCGGAGGTTTGGATTCCTTTCCGCAAAGCCTTTGTAAAACTCATCCAGAGCCTTTGCAGCGATTTTGCCGGAGTCACTTTCGACACCGGTATCATCCCGATTACCTATCTGAAAAATGACCTCATGGAACGGCTTTTCCTGCTTGCCTCTGCGGATTTTCTCATAGTAATTATCGATCCTGCGGTCAGCTCTGGTTTGCTTATCATTGTATCTTTTCAAAGCCTCGTCAAACAGTGCATGGTACACGTCCTGAATCCTTTCACAGCAATAGTTTGTGTTTAACGGAGTGCGTTCGGGATCGGTATTCTTTGCGTTAAACTTTCTGCTGTTATGGCTGACAGAGCCTTTGCCTATCATTGCACTGATGGTTCTTTCTATAACATACTCCTTCCTGGTTGTTAGATAATTATACTTATATACGGCAAAAAGTTGGTAGCGAAGCGAGACTTTTTGACGAGAGGACGAACAGCGGAGCGAGCGAGAGGGGGAGCCTGCGAAGCCGCGAGCGATACGGAGCTTGTGAGGACGAGGGGGTTCTGTTACTCTTGTCAAGAGTAACGCAAAAGCACTTTTGACAGCCTGCGTCCATCAAAAGCTGCCTTTGCGCTCTACGAGGTGGAAGCCGCAGGAGATATGTTCTGTTGGATATATCCCCTGCGGTCGGGACTTCGCCCCGGTAATCTTCGGATTACTCCCCAGTGCTCAATGCCCTTTGATACTGGTGCACAAATGATGAATCATTTGTGCCTTTTGAAGCATTTAAGAGCCGTGCTTCGCCCGGTTTAAGTGAGAGTCCAAATCTCTGAATGTGAAGTCAACGTATTCATTTTGCAGAAGATATTTCCTGAACTCATCCTTCTGTTCACTCACCCAGGTGAGGGGAAGCCCTACGGCTATAAATACATCTGCGGTGCTGATGTGTGAAATATTCAGCTCTCGGGCTATTGCTGCCAGAGTGAGAACGTAGTAATCATCATCCAGCATCTTGTTGGCTGCAAATTCCTTATGCCCGGTGCCTATGATGTAATATCTGCTGTTCCAGACGAGCAGGTCGTTCCTAAAGGCGGGTTCTCTGTCACTTGCGAGAACCCCCGTACCGAAACAGCAGTTTGCTGTCTTAATGTTGCCGTAACCATGGTCTATGCCGATTATATGTATGTTTTTTTTGGTTGTTATCATCAAATATTCCTTTCTTTCGTTATGCAGAAACCGAATCTCTCTGCTCGTTTTCAATAATCTCTCTGAATGCGGACAGTTTCTGTTCCCCGATGGATTTTCGGCGCGACGGCCCCACAACTCTTATAGGAACACACGCACTGAGTACCCGGTCAAATATTCGTGCCTGCGTTTTTTCGGCAGCTTCCTGCATTTCTGTCAGAGAGCAGTTGGTGGTGCAGATTAAAGGTTTGCCGGATTCCAGGCGGGCATCTATAACTCTGCATATCTGCTCACGGGCAAATTCGGTTTCCCTTTCTGCCCCCAGATCGTCCAGTATAAGCAGAGGAGTCCGAGATACTCTGTCCATTATTGAGCTGTGCTTGTCCTTGTCCATGAGTTCCGATACAAGATCCACGCAGGAACAGAACCATACAGAGACTTCTTTTTCGATGAGCGCATTCGCAATGCAAAGTGCGGCGAATGATTTCCCCGAGCCGCAGTTTCCCCAGAAGATGAGGCCTATTCCGTCCTGCCGGCACTGTTCCCAGTTATCTGCAAAGGTTCTTGCCAGCTGTATATGCTTCATATTATCTGCGTTTTCAAAGCGCATCTTCCGCATATTGTCCCGGGGCAGACATCTTTCACGTCTTTCCTCGACACGCCGTATTCTTTCTTCCTCTTCGCGCATACGCTGTTCATCGACTGAGCACCGGCAGATTATCGGGACAATGCGGCCGGAGAATTTCCCCTCAAGCCGCATTTCCTTTGCCTGCCCACATTTCCCGCAGTAAAGCAGGCCGTCTTCTCTGCGGATATCTTCAGGATGCTCACGCTTTCCCCTTACAGCCAGGGATTCTATGATGCTGTCCATATTCATAAGCTGCCGACCCCCGCATAATCATAGTGTCTGTTGTCTGTGCGGATATTGGGATGCAGCACCATTCGCTTCCTGTCGTTGCTCTCCCAGGTACGGACGGCGGCTTTCCAATCCTTAATAGGCTTTCCTTTGCCCTGAACCCACCCGTTGGCTTCGTAGTAATCGAAAAAATGCTGAGGATCGACACTGCTTTTCCTCTGAATACAGTATTCCGCAATTTCTTCCAACGTGGGTCGGATATGTGTTCTGCCTACATATCCTATACTATCCTTATCTGACCTATCCTTACCTGTGTCCACGGCTCGTGGACGTTCCGTCGACGGCTCGTCCACGCAGTTTTCCTGACACTCTGAAAGAAGACGATAAGTGCCTGATTTGTCCAGAAACAGCAGGGCTTTCTGCTCTTTGAAATAGGTCTCATTGTATGTATCTTTCCTGATGTAGTTGTGTATCTTCCAATGCCGTATTACGATGACTCCGTTTTCAAACGGGATGATAAACTTTCTCAGTATCAGAATTCTGAGATCATCCTCGGACGCACCGATCATCCTCAGAATCTTCTTCGGGGAATTAACAAAGCCGTCGTCATCTGCCCGCATTCCAAGGTCGTAATACAGCAATCTTGCCGTTGCAGACATATCAAGAAAGGCATCACTGTCTATGATTGTTTTTGCAAACATTCTGCGTTCTGCCATCTTCAATCTCCCGGAGCAATGCTCAGTATGCAGATATGTGCTGTCTTCCGAAGGATGAAGATGCAGCCGGATCGCTGTCAGGGAACTCCCCGCCGGTATTCCGGTCAAGCCATACTCCGAGCAGGCGGCGGTTAACGAGCTTTCTCCCTCCGATGGTTACAGACGGAAAGCCTTCCGACTTCGCAAGCTCATAAGCTTTCGTGCGGGAGATTCCAAGCAGTGCGGCTGCTTCTGTGATAGATATTGCTATACGTTCCGAATTATTTGTCATTAAAGTCCTCCTTTATTTTTCGTGTTATTCACGTCTCAGCATAATTTTTCTTGCCATTATCGGTTTTGAATGCTACAATGAAGGACAACAAAGTCCTCCTGCGCATTGCGTAGGTACAGCCCCTGCTCATTGAAGTTTCGTAAAAGGTAGCCAGCCAGTTGTACGAATCTTTTTGAGCAGGGTTTTCTTTATGGCAGCGCCTGATTCAGTATCTTAAAAACTATAAGCATTGACCTAAGTTATATCACCTCCCTCAATTCAATAAATTCCAATAATGAAATTTATTTATACGCTACGGATAATATAATGCCGATAATGGCATTTGTCAACATCAAAAAGAAAAAATATTTCGTTTTTGGTGTTGAAGAATTTTTTGAACGGTGATATACTCAAAAATGAAATATTTTACCGGAGGGAATTTATATGTCTCAGAACAACCCAACAATGGGCGAAAGAATCCGTGATTGCAGAAAAGCCTGCGGAATGACTCAATCCGAGCTTGCTGAATTGGTCGGTGTGAGTACATCCGCGATTGTAAGATATGAAAAATCTCCGGATGACCCTGATTACACTGAACCGAAAGTTAAAACATTTAAGGCTATTGCATCCGCCCTGCATGTGTCGGAAGATTATTTGCTGTGTAAAACAAATGATCCTCAGGCAATATCTGTAATGTCTTTTTTACTGCCGGATGATCTATCTGAATTGATTAAGCTCAAATTATATAACCTGGTAAACGCAGAAGCTAAGCCGAAAGAACTTTTAAGCGGATTTCGGACTAACAAAGAATCTGTCTTAAGTTTGGTAAAAAGCAATTACACTGTTAATCAGGTTAAGACACTCCTACAGATTTTCAATCTTACACTGTCAAGTTTGTTTTCTCCCACAGAGACTTTGATTGACCCGAATCACGAGAGCACTTCACCGGTGGATATTCCACCTGATGATGAAATACTCGAGTTTATTCTTACTCTTGAAGACTCCGAACGTCGCCAGCTTGACAAGTACGGTGTAAACTCTACGGAAATTGACTTTAAGAAATTTGAAAAATTTCTGCAATCAGTTATTGAAACATATGAACTTTCTATTTTAACGCCGCGCGAACCCAAAGATTGGAATAGGCACAGAGCTGAATTGATGGCGAAATGTATTCAACACCAGGATTATCTGTTCTTTTTGTATTTATACGACACTATGGATAGATCTCATAAAAAGCTGGCAACTGATATTCTCATAACAGAAAGGGATTTCTATCTAAGCCAGAAGGAAAAGGAAGCCGAGCGGAAGGAATTTGAGAAGAAAAAAGCCGAGAAATCTGCTGATAATCAAAGTGACAAGTGAATCTTTTGTGAGAGGGTGAGAGACATCGCAGGTCGCAACGCACAAGGTGCCGGAACGATAAGAAAAAAGGCCGTTATGAGAAACGGTCAGGCATACACATATTGGGAAGCACGGCTTACTATTGGTTCAGATCCCGGGACCGGCAAGCAAATACAGAAAAGCTTTTCCGGGAAAACGCAGAAGGAAGTCCGGGAAAAGCTTCAGGCCGCTGCTGTGGCGGTCAATGACAGCACTTATCTTGAACCTTCAAAAATCACATTCGGGGAATGGCTGAAAATATGGCAGGACGATTATATCGGAGATGTAAAGCCCCTCACAGTTGCTGCGTATAAGCAGTCCATCAGACTTTATCTGACACCTAACCTTGGGGCAATCAAACTCCAGTCACTTACTGCGGTTGACATACAGAAGGTATATAACAAGCTGACAAAGGGCGAAAAGCCTCTGTCTGCAAAGACAATAAAAAATCTGCACGGAGTATGTCATAGAGCCTTACAGCAGGCCGTAGAAATAGGATACATCAGATTCAATCCGTCAGATGCATGTAAACTCCCGAGAGTTGAAAAGCATGAAATGAAGCCCTTGGATGACGAAAAGATTCAAGCCTTTATGAAGACAGTAAGCGGTCATAAATATGAGTATATCTATCTTGTGACTTTGTTTACCGGTATGCGTGAGGGTGAGGTTCTGGGGCTTACATGGGACTGCGTGGATTTCGATTCAAACAGTATTCTGATTAACAGGCAGCTGCAGAAAATGAGAGACGGTTCCGGATATGTTCTGGCTTCCACCAAAAGCGACAAGGCCAGAAGAATAACAGCGGCACCTTTTGTGATGAACATCCTGAAAAAACAGCAGGAAAAGCAGAACTCGGAGAAGAAAACTGCGCAGGATATGTGGAGCAACGAATGGGATCTTGTTTTTACAAACGGTTTGGGAGAACATCTCTGCGCTGTGACTGTTTATAACTGCTTCAAACGCATCTGTCGGGATGCCGGGTTTGAATATACCAGATTCCATGATCTCAGACATTCCTACGCAGTAGCGGCACTCAGGGCAGGAGATGACATTAAAACCGTCCAAAGCAATCTCGGACACGCTACGGCAAGTTTCACTCTGGATGTCTACGGACACTGCACGGATCAGATGAAACTGGAGAGTGCAAACCGCATGGAACGTTTCATTTCAAGCCTTGGATAAGGGAAAAAATTTCTAAAGGGAAAACATAAGGGAAAATAAAGAAAAAGTTCCTGAGTCAGAATAAGATTCAGGAACTTTTTATTTATCATTTGTGCAAATAATAAATAATTCCTCTAAAATCTTTAACGTTTTCAGAGGAATTATTTCAGCGCAGAAGGAGGGATTTGAACCCTCGCGTGCTTTTTGGACACCTACTCCCTTAGCAGGGGAGCCCCTTCGGCCTCTTGGGTACTTCTGCAAGCTTAAAAAGTATAGCACGGGGATAACAAAAAGTCAAGGAAAGAATTTTAAAAAACAATAAAACCCCATCAAAGATGGAGTTTTATTGTTTATGACCCGTACGGGGCTCCTCGCCTGCGGGCGAGCCGGGTCGCGGCTCTGGACTGCCCCCGGCAGTCCAT
>JAUNND010000072.1 GCA_030531595.1 Eubacteriales bacterium
TTCAACTTGCATAATTTTTTTCAGAAATTGGTGAAGAGCAACTGGCAAACTCGGGGAGACGGTACCCACGCGGTAATTGACGGAATCACCGGCGCAGACGCTGCCCAGATTGCAATAGTTGTCGGCGGAAGCGTAAACGGAGAGTACAAGTATTGTAAGAAGCGTTATTGCCGCAGATAAAATACGCTTTTTCATCATTCGGTCCTTTCAGCGCGAAAACGGTACTGTCATCACGCAACGAAATAATGTCACAAAGAGAGAGGTTTGTCAACAACAGGCGGCAAAAAAAATAACAAAATTCACGGTATTATATTGAGATAAATCATTTCATGTGCTACAATAACATAAAACGATCGACACGTACAGGAGGTGAGAATCAGTGGCGGTAAAGGGCTGGTACAAGCAGATGGCCGTGTATCAGATATGGACGCGCAGCTTCTGCGACGGGAACGGCGACGGAATAGGCGACCTTTGGGGCGTTTTGAGCAAGCTGGACTATATAAAAAGTCTGAACGTGGACGCCATCTGGTTTTCACCGCTCTACCCTTCGCCTAATGCGGATTACGGCTACGATATTTCGGACTATACGGATATTGCTCCCGAGTACGGTGATCTTGATGTTTTCCGTCAGGTGCTGGAGGAGGCTCACAGGAGGGGACTTCGCGTCTTTATGGATCTTGTGATAAACCATACCTCGGATGAGCACCGCTGGTTCAAAGAGAGCGGAAAGGGCAGAGATAATCCCTATCATGACTATTATTTCCGGCGTCCCGCCCGTTACATAGGCAAAAAACGTCTGCCTCCCAACAACTGGACGAGCTACCTTGAGGGCGATGCATGGGAGTACGATGAACATTCAGACGAATACTATCTGCATTTGTTCGCGGTAAAACAGCCGAATCTGAATATGGACAACCCGAAAGTGCGTGAAGAAGTCAAAAAGATCATGCGCTTCTGGCTCGAAATGGGCGTGGACGGCTTCCGCGAGGACGCGATCACCTGTATATCCAAGGCTCCCGGGCTTCCGGGCAGCTTCCCCAGACTACCTTCCGCCAACGGAAAGCAGCATTTTACGAACAGACCGGACGTATACGGATATCTCCGTGAGTTCAGACGGGAGGTGCTGGACGGCTATGACTGCTTTGTTATCGGCGAGGGCTCGGAGACGAATGCCGCGACCGCTCTGAGATATATCACAGAGGGACCCGACAAGGTGCTCGATGAGATGATCGGCTTTGACCATATGACGGCAGACCGGTTCATGAACGATATGCTCGTCAGACCGTTTGATCTGAAAAAAATGAAAAAAGCCTTTACGGACTGGCAGAAGAAGCTCGAGGGCAGGGGCTGGAACGCGCTGTACCTCGAAAACCACGACCAGCCGCGTATCATAAGCCGTTACGGCAGCGAGATCTACCGCAAAGAGAGCGGCAAAATGCTCGCGGCAATGTATATCCTCCAGCGCGGCACCCCCTTTGTTTATCAGGGGCAGGAGATCGGTATGCTCAACGTCGCTCTGCCGCGTCTTGATATGTATAAGGACATCATGACCTTCAATACAGCGAAGATCCTTTCAAGGTTCATGACCCCTGAAAGGGTCCTTGAATGTGTCCGAAAGACGTCCCGTGACAATGCACGCACTCCGATGCAGTGGGACGGCAGCGCGAACGCCGGCTTTACAAGGGGCACGCCGTGGTTCGGCGTCAACCCCAATTACCACAGGATAAATGTGGAAAATGAGGAAAAAGACCCCGATTCCATACTGAATTTCTATCGAAAGCTCCTGAAATTCAAGAAAGAAAACGAGATCGCCCTTTACGGAAGCTACCGTGAGCTTATGCCGGAGAGCAAAAAGCTGTATGTATACGAACGCCGGTTCAAAAACGAAAGGCTTCTTGTGGTCTGCTCCTTTACGAACGAGCAGGTACGTTTTGAACCCGGGATCGAGTACAGTATTGAAGATATCGAGCCGGTGCTTTCAAATTACGAGCATAATTTTGTGATATCCAACGGTTTTACGACCAGACCTTATGAAATGAGAGTTTACCACTTCAAATGATTATCGAAACCGACGAAAAAGCCTGTGCAAAACTGAATATTTCGCTTGATGTCACTGAGCGGCGCGACGACGGATATCACAATATGGTCATGGTGATGCAGAGCGTTTCTCTCGCGGATGATGTGCACATTGTCCTCAACGACACCGGAAAGGTTTTCGCAAAGACAAATTTCCGCTTCATCCCAACGGATGAGCGCAATCTGGCGGTAAAGGCCGCGCTGAGGTTTTTCAAGGCCGTGGGGGATACGGAGCACGGCGCATCCATCACCGTTGTCAAGCATATCCCGGTGGGCTCGGGTATGGGCGGAGGCTCCTCCGACGCCGCCGCTGTCCTCAGAGCGATGAACAGAATGTTTGACGCGCCTTTCACCACGGAAGAGCTTGCGGATATGGGCGCGGATGTCGGCTCTGACGTTCCGTTTTGCGTCATGGGCGGCACGGCGCTTGCCAAAGGGCGCGGAGAGATACTTACGCCGCTCAGACCTCTGCCGGAGTGTACCTTCGTAATATGTAAGCCGCGTTTTTCCGTGTCGACGCCGGAGCTGTTCAAACAGCTTGACCGGGTGCCAAACAAGCACCATCCGGATACAGCCGGTATTTTATACGCTCTCGAAGCCGGTGATCTTTATTCTGTCTGCCGCCGTATGTTCAACGTTTTTGAGACCGTGGAGGACAGACGCATGAGACCGGTCGGCGAGATAAAGAGTATTCTGCTTGACAAGGGCGCGATCGGAGCCATTATGACCGGCACCGGCTCTGCGGTCTTCGGAGTTTTCGATGACAGGGAGAAGGCCGAGAGCACAGTCGAGGGTCTGAAAAAAGAATTCGGCTTCTGCTGCACGGCACACGCTGTATAAAAACAAATAATACCGTCCATACTTGTATTATAAATACATAAGTACGGACGGTGTATTATTATGCTTAAATCAAAAGGCAGAATTCTGGAGGCTTCTCTGCTCACGGCGCTTTCCCTTTCACTCTGCGTCGGCACATGGGCTTCCTCAAAGCACAGCGAGCTCAGCTCTCAGCTCGTAAGACTGCACGTTATCGCGGTTTCGGACGATGAATACGAGCAGGCAATAAAGCTCGGCGTGCGCGACAGTGTGCTCGCTTATCTCACACCGATGCTTGAAAACGTATCGGATATCACGGACGCAAAAAGTATTATCGGCGGGCATCTCACCGGAATTGCCGAGGCTGCCGGAAAAGCGGCGGAGGGACGTGAAGTGACGGTGAAGCTCGGGCGCGAGAGCTATCCGACAAGGCATTACGATACCTTTTCTCTGCCCGCCGGCGAATATGACTCTCTGCGTATCGTTCTGGGCGAGGGAAAGGGACATAACTGGTGGTGCGTTGTGTTTCCGCCGCTGTGTACGGTGAGCACGGGCGCGGATGAAATAAAGAGCGTCATGAATAAAGAGGACTATTCGATCATCACCGAAGAAGAGGGCTATGTTCTGAAATTCCGCACGCTGGAGCTCTGGGGAAAAATAAACGATTTTTTGAAATCGGCTTGAAAAATCGAGCCTCCTGTTTTATTATAAACCCAATAAAAAAACAGGAGGCTGTTTCTATGAAGCTTTGCAATATTCTGGTCGATAATGAGCTGCATCTTGCTGTTATGACCGACAGGGGAGTGGTCGACGCACATTCCTGCGGTCTGTCCATGAACGATGTGATCGCCGGAGCGGGACGCGGTGAGCTTGAAAAAATCGCCGCCGACAGCTCTCTGCCGACCGTCGATGCCGTTGAGCTTGCCAATGTCGTCGAGCCGGCGGGGAAGCTCCTGTGTGTGGGACTTAACTACAAGGCTCACGCCGACGGCGTCGGAATGGGGAAATTTGATGCGCCGGCGCTGTTTTCCAAATTCGGCAATGCTCTGACGTATTCCGGCGCCGAGGTCGAGCTGCCCGAATGGGAGGTCAGCTACGATTACGAGGCGGAGCTTGTCATCGTAATAGGAAAAAGAGCATGGAACGTCAGCGAAGAGGACGCGATGGACTGTGTTTTCGGCTACACCTGCGGCAACGATCTGAGCTGCCGTGACCCCCAGAAACGCACCTCACAATGGCTGATCGGCAAGACCATGCCCGGCTTCGGTCCGTGCGGCCCGTGCATCGTGACGAAGGACAGCCTTGACCCGTTCGCGGGAGTAAGCGTAAAGAGTTATGTAAACCATGAGCTGCGCCAGAACGGAACGACCGCCGATATGATCCATAACTGTGCCGACATAGTAAGCTATGCCTCAAAGTACATAGCCCTCGAACCCGGCGACCTTATATTTACCGGCACGCCCTCGGGCGTTGCGCTGGAGCAGAGGCAGGACAAACGCCGCTGGCTCGAAAAGGGCGACCGCGTGGACGTCGAGATCGAAGGCATCGGAACTCTGACAAACTATATGGTATAATTTGTTAATCGGTAAATATATCGATCTCCTGCGCTTTCAGCTTGGAGTAGATGATCATCTGCTCCTTATACAGCCCGAAGTTTGCCGAGAGCATATAGCTGACGGCACAGGCGATGGCGAAGAAGTAGAGATTTGCCGCGCCGAAAAGCTCAGCACCAAGGAGAATGGAGCTGACGGGGCAGTTGAGCGATCCGCAGAACATCGAAAGCAAGCCGACCGCCGCGCCGAGTGAGGGATCAAGCCCCAGCAGGGGCGCAAGCACACAGCCGAGCGTTGAGCCGATGAACATCGCCGGAACGATCTCGCCGCCTTTAAATCCCGCAGAGACGGAGATCACCGTAAATATCAGCTTGACGATAAAATCCTGAGGCAGAGCGACACCGTTTTGAACCGCCTCCTCGATGACCGCCATGCCCGCACCGTTGTAGCGCGTTCCGATGACCTCGGTAAGCATTGCGATGAGCAGTCCTCCGACGGCGGCGCGGATAAAGTAATTCGGCATAAAACGGTCAATGAGCTTTTCACCCTGCCGGAGAGAAACGCAGTAGAGTATGCTCACAAGTCCGGCACAGGCGGCAACGGCCACAACAGCAAGTATATCGCCGCCGACAAAGGGCATTGCGTCCGAGATCGGGAAAAAGTCCCCGCCCGCGCCCATGAGCCGGGCTATGCGGACGGCTGTAAATGAGGATGTCATGCACGGAATTATCGCGCCGTATTTTACAAGTCCGACGCTTGCGACCTCAATGGCGAAAAACGCCGCCGCAAGGGGAGTGCCGAAAAGGGCGGCGAATACCGCGCTCATGCCGCACATTATCACGCCCTCGGAGTCCTCGCGCCGTACATCCGCCACTCTGACAAGTCCGTAGCCAAGCACACCGCCGAGCTGTAATGCCGCGCCCTCGCGTCCGACCGATGCGCCCAGCAGATGCGAGATAGACGCGCTCGCGAATATTATGGGACCTGTCGAAAAGGAAATTCCCTTAGGCTGATGGATGGCGAGGAGAACGCCGTTTGTGTCTGTGGGTCTCCAGCCGCTGGCGTGGTACAGAAGCGAAATAATCAGACCGCCCAGCGGGAGCAGCCAGATGATCATGGGATGTGCCGTGCGGTAGGCTGTGGCATATTTCACCGCGAGGGAAAACGCCCCGCCGACCCCACCGCCGATAACGCCGAGTATGACGCCCGCGATTATCCATGTGAGAAATGCGCGGAGGTATTTTACCGTGCGGCGCATATGTGCCGCAAAAGAGGTCGTATCTTTTGATCTGTCTGAATTCATAAAATCACCGGAGGGTATGATACGACATTTTATATTTTAAATCAAGAAAAACCCTGAGATTTTTCGATCTCAGGGTTTTGAGTTCAATTTGCGGATTATGCCTTCTTTGCAACACGGGAGCGGATGACGAACAGCACCGCGAGGGTGAGCACGACACCGAGAATGAGGCAGATAACGGCGTTGCGGACAAATCCGGCAACGATGAAGCAGATAAAGCTGACTGCCGCGACTGTGAGTGCGTAGGGAAGCTGAGTGGAAACGTGCTCAATGTGGTCAACATTCGCACCGGCGGATGCCATGATGGTGGTATCGGAGATAGGGGAGATATGGTCGCCGCAGACGGCACCGGCAAGGCAGGCGGAGATACCGATCATCAGAAGCTCGGGGTTATCCGCAAACACGGGGAGAACGATGGGAATGAGTATTCCGAAGGTGCCCCAGCTTGTGCCGGTGGAGAATGCCAGACCGAGAGCCACAAGGAAGATGATGGCGGGGAGCATGGAGAACAGTCCCTCTGCTGCGCCTTCAACAAGACCCGCAACATAGACATCCGCGCCGAGCATACCGGTCATGTTCTTGAGAGTGAGGGCGAAGGTGAGGATCATCAGTGCGGGAACCATTGCAACGAAGCCCTTGGTGATGCAGGAGCAGGCGTCCTTGAAGTTGATAACGCGGCGGCAGAGCAGATAGATGAAGGTGACGATAACGGCGATGATGCAGCCCCAGGGGAGACCGACGGAGGCGTCTGTGTTTGCGAAAGCGTCAATAAGAGTTTCACCGCTCCAGAAGCCGCCGACATACATCATACCGCAGATGCAGCAGATGATAAGCACGATAACGGGAATGAGCATATCCCAGATAGTTGCACCGGCGACCTCCTTCTCCTCGTCGTTGCCGAGGGAGCCGACATCACCGGCGAGAGCCTTCATTTCGGCGGCTGCCATGGGACCGTAGTCAAAGCCCATGACAGAGATTGCTATAACGAAAACGATGGTCAGCAGAGAGTAGAAGTTGTAGGGGATGGCCTGAATGAAAAGCTGGATGCCGGAGATACCGGAGTCAAGATCCTGTGCTGTGGCGGAAACGGCTGCCGCCCATGAGGAAACGGGAGCTATCATGCAGATAGGAGCGGCGGTCGCGTCGATTATCCATGCCAGCTTTGCGCGGGAGAGCTTGTGCGAGTCGGTCACGGGACGCATGACGGAGCCGACCGTGAGGCAGTTGAAGTAGTCGTCAACGAAGATCAGAACGCCGAGCAGGAAGGTCGCGAGGGATGCGCCGACGCGGCTGTGAACGTGCTTTACAGCCCAGCGTCCGAAAGCAGCCGAGCCGCCGGCGGAGTTGATAAGCGCCACCATAATTCCGAGAAGAACGAGGAACATGAATATACCCGCGTTCCAGCCGTCGGCGATAGCGCCGATAAAGCCGTCATTGAGCATGGTGTCAAGCGAGCCTACGGGACTGAAGCCGCCGACAAACAGAGCACCGACAAGAATACCGACAAACAGTGATGAATAGGTCTCCTTTGTGATAAGGGCGAGGACTATTGCGACGATGGGGGGAATAAGTGCCCAGAATGTACCGTACATATCTATGTACCTCCTGAAATAAAAAATGTCGTGAACAGAGAAGATACTGTTCACGACACGTGCAATTCATTCTATGTCCGACAGCTCTCCACTCTTGCGAGTGACAGTTCATGGGATGTTCTCCCATGCCCCAGGCATACCCGACCGGAAAACCGGATACCCTTCGGCGATGACCCCTTTCACACCGGACTTATCCGCGTCCTTTAACGGTGCTACTGATGATGACCGCGCCTCTATCTACTTTGTTCAGTTGTGTATATTATACATAAACATTCAAAATTGTCAACACTTTAAATCGGTAAAAATGCTTTTTGTGAGAAATGCAATATTTGTGTTGATGAGAAATTTGTTTTTTAAGTCATATTTGTTGAAAAAGCTTTTATTATGCAGGAGCTTATGGTATAATCATATATTATATCGACCGAACGGGATACACTGCCTGTTTTTGACGGAAAGAAGGTTTGCTGATGCGGGGGAAAATAGTCTCACTCGATTGTTTACGTGCTCTGGCTTGTTTAACTGTGCTTCTGGGGCATATGCACATCCTTGAATGTGCGTCATTTGGCGTTTCGATTTTCTTTGTTATGTCGGGCTTCCTGATGACATACAATTATATTGACCGACCGGTTATGCAAAAGCCCGACGTATTATCCGCTGTGAAATTCGGCATCAGGAAAATCAAAAGGCTCTATCCTCTGCATCTGATAATGCTGATTTTCCCTATGGGCTTACAGCTTATTGCTGCCAGAGCAGGGTTACACAGCATTAACGGTCAGTTTATTCTGCGGAGTTTGTCTGTTGTTTCCCTTACCCACTCTCTTTTCCCAAATGAAGAATATTACTTTTTCCTGAACCTTTCCTCCTGGTATCTGTCCTCAATAATGTTTGCTTCCATGCTGTTTCCTGCGGTTTTGCGCGGAGTCAGAAAATGCCGGAGTACGGGAAACGCGCTGCTTGCCGTATTTATCTCTTTCATCATTCAGTTTATATTATGCGGTATTGCGGGGCGCACTGCCCCCGAAAAGCTGATGCAGTGGTTTACTTACATCTGCCCTCTGACACGGCTTTTTGAGCTGAGTGCGGGTGCATACACCGCTTATATTTTTATTAATTTGAGAAATAAAGAGCTGTCTGTTGTATCTGCATCACTGCTTGAAGCAGCGGCAGTGGCATTTTGCATAGCGGCGCAGAAAGTTTTCTATCTTGGGATCGTGCCTGATTACTGGATAAGAACCGCTCTGTATTTCTTCCCAAGCGTATTTATTGTTTTTGTCAGTGCTTTAGGCGGCGGGATTTTCACAAAGCTTCTCCTAAACCCCGTTACAAAGCTGATCTCAGATATGAGCGCGTATATTTTTGTTATTCACGCCGTAGTGATCAATGCGGTAGGTATTATAATGGACAGACTTCCCTTGTCCGTACCGGCAGCGAAGGTCATCTATTGCATAACTGTCCCCGCTGTTTCTTTATCCCTGTCGTTGGCGTATTCAAAGGCATATAATTATATGAAAAAACGCAGGGCAGCTTAATTTATTGCTTTTTCTTGCCCTTGCCGCAAAGAGCGCACGCACTGGGGGCGGCGGCACAGCCGCCGAGGGCGGTTTCGCGCAGCTCCATGGGAAGCCGCCTGCCCACCTTATACATCACATCAAGCATTTCGTCAAAGGGAATGAGCTGTTCAATTCCCGAAAGGGCGATCTCGGCGGCGATGATCGCGTTTGCCGCGCCTGCGGCGTTCCTGCTCTGGCAGGGGTATTCCACCAGACCGCCCACAGGGTCGCACACAAGCCCCAACATATTCATCAGCACCGTTGAAGCGGCATTCAGAGACTGCTTCGGCGTTCCGCCCATAAGCTCCACCGCCGCGCTTGCCGCCATCGCGGAGGCAACGCCTATTTCAGCCTGACACCCGCCGACGGCACCGGCTACGGTGGCGTTTCGCATGGCGAGATAACCGACGGCACTTGCGTTAAAGAGCGCGTCGATAACTTCCCCGTCCGAAAAACCGTATTCGTCCTGCATTGCGAGCATCACGCCCGGCATGACACCGGCAGAGCCGGCAGTCGGCGCGGCAACGATAAGACCCATAGAGGCGTTGACCTCTAAAACGCCCATCGAGTATGTGACGGCTCTGCCTAAAAGCGGACCGCACAGGCTTTGACCGCTTTGAAGCCGTCTGTTGAGCTTTGAGCACTCTCCGCCGATAAGTCCGCCCATGGATTTGCGCGGATGCTCCAGCGGCTTTGTCACGGAGGAGCGCATGATCTTCAGAGCTTTCCTCATTTTTTCGACAGCTTCCTCCGCCGTACACTCCGCCTCGTCACATTCCCGACGGAGCATAACGGCGGATATTTTCATGCCGTTTTCCTCGCATATCGAAAGAAGCTCGGCTGCGTTTTTGAAATCCATCTTCCTTTACCTCTCGTCGCTGGGTACTATCATCACATTATATACAAATTCATTTTTGAAAAGGTCTTCGCGTATGCCGTCGGGAAGCTGACCGTCCGATTCGACGATGCTGTAAGCCGTGCTGCCGCGACTTTCGCGGAAAAGGTGCATGAAAGCGATATTCACGCCCCTGTCGCACAGGCATTTTGAGATATGGGCGATAAGCCCCGGGCGGTCGCGGTGGATGACGATGACCGCGCTGTACTCGCCCGTGAAGTTCACCTCAACGCCGTTTATGCGCGTGATCCTCACCTTGCCGCCGCCGACAGACTCACCCCGAACGGTGAGCACCTCTCCGGCGGTGTTTTCCATGCGGATGTCAACGGTATTGGGATAGATCTCGGTCTCGTCAAAGTCCGGCGTGAAGCTGTATTCAAGCCCCATATCCTCGGCAAATGCCATGGAAGCGCGGATACGCACATCGTCCTCGCAAAAGCCCTGTATCCCGCCGAGAAGCGCCCTGTCTGTACCGTGCCCACGGTAGGTCTCGGCAAAGGAACCGTAGAGCGTGAAATCGGCTTTTTTCAGCGGCGGCGCGATCATTTTCTGCGCGAGATAAGCGATCCTCGCCGCACCTGCCGTATGGGAGCTGGAGGGACCGATCATGTTCGGTCCAAGAACGTCAAAAGCACTTATAAACGCCATCGCAAACCTCCGATAATAATGGCCACCGCGTCCTCGCCCAATGTCATTTAGTTAATGATTTTTCACTGTAGGGCGGGGGCTTGCTCCCGCCGGAAAGTCGGAGTTCCCGTGCGGTTGCGGCGGGAGCGAGCCCCCGCCCTACATTTGAAAACGCTAACTTACTGCCATTGGGGACGTTTTTTTTGACTCATTTCGGTTTAGTTTTCACATTATGATTGCTGATATTATATGCTTGACCGAAAAAATTAGCAACTGTTTTCTGATTTTTGTAATGTTTTTATATCGCAGACTGTGCTATAACCCGAGTTTGCCACTTGCAAAAATGAAAAAATCAAACTTTCAGAACTAAT
>JAUNND010000073.1 GCA_030531595.1 Eubacteriales bacterium
TGGGCGGAAAAGGGCGGATCAAAACCTGTAAATCCTTATGGCGAACCGCCTTTCAGTCCGCGAGTTCTTTTATATCTTCGGAGATCGCGTTCATTGGGCAGCTTTTGAGACACTGCATACAGCCGATGCAGCCGTCACCGACAGCGGGATAGAGGTTTTTGTCGCCGCTGCCGCCATGCTCGGCAAGCTCGATGGCACTCACCGGACAGAGCTGCACGCATATGGAGCAGCTCACGCATAGCGAAAAATCAAATCGCGGAGTTTTCTTTCCCGACATTTCACACCTCCATGAGTTTATCTATTCCGAGGGACTTTACCGTTTCTTCCGTCGGAACGCCGTTTTTTTCGTCCCAGCCGAAGCACTTCCAATGCAGGTGTATCTGCTCCTCGGCGGAGTGTACCTGTACGCCTGCGTTTGCGCCGCCTTCGAGCGGGGGATAACCGAGCATCCTTTTCGGAAGGCGGATCGTGTTGGGGTCGATGCCGTGTTTGATGTTAAAAAGCTGACGGAGCGTCTGCACACGCTTTCCGATCTCCATATACTCATCGCCGGACAGCTTTTCACCGGTCGCGGCGTTGAGATATTCAATGAGCTTATAGGTGTGTACGCCCATCATCTCAGCGTAAAGGCAGGTACCGGCACAGTCGGCAAGCATCGTATAGCAGATGTTTGCGATGTTCGCCATTGCCGTTTCCTCTCTCGGCAGAAAGTCCGAGGCTTTCGGGTGGAGCTTCACCTTCGGCGCCCATGAGCAGATATCGCACAGGGACATACAGGAGTATTGCAGCGTCATCGCGGTCGTGTGCTTGCCGGGCGCCGGCTCTGCGGCGTAGTTCAAAGCCAGCATCGGATCGTTTCTCGAATCGTGCGCGGGTGCTTCCGCGCCGCCGATGTGCATGGCGTATTTCTCACTGCCTTTTCCGAGCTTTGCCGCAGCCCGTTTCGAGCCGTCCGCTAAAAGATCGCCGATGCCTTCACGCTTTACCATCTTCTTTGCAAGAGCGATTATCGCTTCCGTATTGCCCCATTTGAGCTCAAGACCGTCGGTATCCTCTTTCGTGAGAAGTCCGTTTTCATAGCTCTCTATCGCCCATGCGAGCGTTCCGCCGGCGGAAATGCTGTCCATACCGGCGCGGTTGAATATTTCATTAAGAAGATAGATCGAATTGCGGTCCGTGTTCAGCAGCAGCGGACCGAGCTGGTTCATCGTCTCATATTCCGGCTTGTGGGTTGAGGGATACACGCCGCCGTTGAGCTTTTCGGTGTTGAGCATACCGCCGCAGCCTAAGGGACAGGAATAACAGTGGTATTTGCTGTCTTCGATCTCAATCACTTTATCGGGATCAAATTCTCTGAGTGCCCCGGGCACATCGTCGCGGCTGCCCTGCCAGTTCTTTATCGGCGCGTCGCCGCTGACGACGGAGAGGTTTTCAAACATCGGCGTGCCCCAGTGCCGGTAGAACATATTGAGCATCCCGCCGTCCGCAGGGAAGGTGAGGGGAATGCTGCCCATTGCTCTGCCGGTGATGTTCATCATATACCCGCGTATAAAAGGAGGCAGCTTTGCCTTTTTCACCTTGCGCCCCAGCTCGTTGCCGAGCCTTTTTACGCTCTCAAAATCTGCACAGGATACAGGGCGCGTACCTGCCAGAACTATGGCTTTCAGTTTTTTGCTGCCCATGACGGCGCCGAGCCCCGAACGGGCGGCAATTCTGCCGTGATCGTTTACGATGCCGGAAATACGGCTTAAGTTTTCACCCGATTGACCGATGACGGCGACTCTCGGGAGCTTTTTGTCTCTTGTATCGGCGATCAGCGCGTCCTCGGCCTCAACGGCGTCCATGCCCCAGTATTTGGACGCGTCGCGTATTTCCGCGCCTTTATTGTCCATGAACAGATACACAGGCTTTTCGGAAACACCGCGCACGAATATCGCGTCCACGCCGCACTGCTTTATGGCCGGTGCGAACATACCGCCGCAGGATGCGTCGCCCCAGCCGTCGGTCAGCGGAGATTTGCCCACGACCGTCCAGCGCCCCGCCATCAGTGCGCCCGTACCCGTCAGCGCACCGGCGCAGAAGCCGATGATATTCTCCGGTGAAAGCGCGTCCGCTCCGGCGGGGATATTTTTCAGACAGTACCACGCGCCGAGCCCCTTGCCGCCCAGAACGGAGCGGTATACCCCGTCGGGAACGGCGGTCTTTTTTATTTCGCCGGCAGTCAGATCAACTTCAAGGATAAAACCCATACAGCATTTCATGTTTTTTACTCCTTATGTGCGGCAATGCCATTTGACGCATAGCCATTGGGGACAGTACTCAATGGCGGTAAGTAAGCACTTGCTCCGTAGGGCGGGGCCTTGTGTCCCGCCGTTCCCCTGTTGTATTACCAGCTTTTCGGCGGGAGACAAGCCCCCGCCCTACAGATGTGGAAGGCAAGAACGGGAGAGCTCAGGTTGAGCTTCATTGCCGGTTTATGCGGCTTTTTTAAGTGACTTCGGCAAAGTGATGATAAGCACAGCAAGCGCGAGGACCGTAACGCCGAAGCCTATGTTCAGCAGCGCCGCAACGCCCGAGGCGGATATGATCACGCCGCCGAGCAGATTTCCCACGGCACAGCCGAGAGTATAGGAGGCGGTGACGGTGGACTGACCCTTGATCATGTCGGCGGCGTCGGTGCACTCCTCGGCATAGTAGACCTGCCCCATGGCGATAAAGACGTAATTGACGCACTGGGTGAGCTGGATAAGATATATCTGCGTGACGGTCGTTGCGAAGATCAGCAGAACGGCCTTCAGCATAAAGGCAAGCGCGGAGAAAAGCATGATCTTCTTTATGCCCAGCCTGTTGAGAACGACCGTGAACACTGCCATGGCGGGCAGTTCTGTGAGAGTGGCGATAAACAGCGCCGTGCCCACATTGGAATTATCTCCCCCAATGCGCTTGAATATTTCGATAAAATAGTTTTCCGTCATAACGTGGAACATACCGAGGAAAAGCACGCCCAGCAAAGACACGCAGTACCACTTGTATTTTACGAAAAACTTAGCCAAAGAGACGGTGTTTTGCTTTTCGGAGAGCTCCCCACTCTCAGCCGAAGCTTCGGTTTTTGGATAGGTGACGGCCATAAGAGCACTGAGAACGATGAACACGAGCGCCGCCGCGACCATGAATTTTTCACCGAGGTATTCGATCAGATAGCCGTAGCCGAGAGTCGCCAGCGCATAGCCGAATCCGCCCATGCCGCGCCCCAGACCGTAATTGATCTTGTATCCGTGCTTTGGGTAGTATACGCTCAGAGAGTTCATGAGCGGGACCTGCATATCGAGCGCGAGAACGCCGACAAGATATAAAAGCGCGAACACGAGCTTTCCCGCCGGGATGAACAGAATGGCAAGATAGCACAGGGCGCTTACACAGCACAGCGCGATCATGATCAGCGTGAGGACGCTCTTTTTCGAGCGGTCTGCGAAAGCGCCGACAACGGGCTGCAGAAGGAAGGAGAGAATGTATGCGCCGAAGAGTATCCAACCTATCTGAGCCGCCGTAAAGCCCTGAGAGAGCAGATAGGACGCGGCGAAGGAAACGACCCCGCCGATAGCCGCCCAGTAAAATACCTGATTGAGAGAATAATGAAGTGTAAGATTCCTTTTCATGACTTACTCCCGAAAAATCGTTTGCAATAATATATCAGAAAAGAAGATGTAATGCAAGGCAAAGAAAAAACCTGCCGTGCGGAGGGAACCTATGAGTCAAAAAGAACCGTCCCTAATGACTCATCAAGTGAAATATCGGCTGTGCCGATGTGAAATAATGCCTCGTTCCTCGGCATTGTGAAATATTGCTTTGCAATGTGAAATGAAATAAATCCCCTCACGCCCGCAGGCATTTCACACGCCGCAGGTGTATTTCACGTGCGAAGCACATTTCACAAATCCCGACAGGGATTTATTTCGTTGAAAAAACCACTTGCCAAAGCAAGTGGTTTTATCATGGCTAAAGATTGCAATATCGACAAAATGAGTGTAATCGTTAAATATCGTAACGCTTCTGTTTACCAGATTTTGACATATCCATCGCATATTGTGTCTGCAGCACAGATGTGAAATTCTTGACCGTCGCTCAAAATTACGGTAATTACCGAAAAATAATCTCCGCCGTTTGGTCTGGTTTCTCCGGTCGCCGGATTGATTTCAAACTCATGCGAGAATCGCTTTATTGTAATATCAGAGATTTCTTTTCCGATAAAAGGAAACTCCTCTTCGGATATCCATTGCACTAAATTACGGGACTCCGGAACGTCCTTATATAAGAAATTCAGTGACAAATTGTCCTTTAGCGTTTGTGAATCCACAATATATAAAGTCAAATCGCTGTAGAAAAAATAGGATATTACGATGCTGTAATCATCAAGTTCAAATGCAATGTCAGTATCCGACATCACACCAAACGGTGCAGAACTATAAAAGTTTTTTATATGCTGACCTATAAGCTTATCCCTTTGTTGAGTCAAAAACAAAAGCAATGGCTTCGCATTACAGAATTCATATTTCTTTATCATAAGAACTTCCTTTTCCAAAGTAAATATAACGAAACGGGATTACAATCTTTTGTCAAAATTGCAATCCCGCTTTGGTGCGGGTAACAGGGGTCGAACCTGCACGCCTCTCGGCACGAGAACCTAAATCTCGCATGTCTGCCAATTCCATCATACCCGCGGAATATTAAAAAAACCTATTGCAGAGCAATAGGTTTTTTGTGGAGCGGCTTACGAGGCTCGAACTCGCTACCTCCACCTTGGCAAGGTGGCGCTCTACCGGATGAGCTAAAGCCGCATCAGCAACGATGGTAATTATATCATCTTTTGCCGATTTGTCAAGGAAAATTTTTATTTTTTATCAGTCAGCTTACAGTGAACAAAAAGCTTTCCGATATATTCCCAGATCGCTCTGATAAGCTTTGCGGCAAGGAAGGACAGCACGAGCAGCCACAGGAAGATCAGCACTGCATATTTCGGCGCGTATACAAGCCTCTGACACCAGTAGTAGCAGAAGAAGGTGTGCGTCAGCCACATGAAGGTCGATTCCTCGCCCAGAGCCCTGAAAAGCTTCCACGGGTACTTCATGAAGCCGACCGGCAGCCAGACCGTTAAACAGCAGACAAAAACCGCGCCGTTGATAAAATCGTATTTATCCTTGTTGTAAAGATGGATATAGAATATCCCTGCCATGAAAATAAGGGAAATGACGCACCACAGGGGCTTACCGCCGAGCTTTTCCCTGATCTTATCGAGAAGGGAATACTTTGCGAACACGCAGCCAAGATAAAACGCGGGGAACACCTGTAAGCACTCCATGAACCGGTGCTGAAACTGACTTACACGGAAAGAGTCACAGAAGGGGAGCTTCAGAATTTCGGGATAGAAATAATTGTAAAAAAGACTGAAAATGACGATCAGGAGAATGCTTCCGCCGAGAGTGGCGCCTTTGCGGTCGAGCAGTCTCTTTACCGCAGGGAAGAACGCAAGCATCACGGCATACGGCAGGATGAACCACCATTCCTCGTTGAATGAGCAGTCGAGCGTGAGGAAGTTGTAGATAACGCTCCTTGTGAGGGTACTGCCCATATTGCGATGAAAGAAGATCGAAAACGGCAGAGAGAGCAGAAAGACCTGCCAGACGAGCTTATACAGTCCGACGATCCTGCCTGTGACGAGAGTACCGACATCATCGACCTTCGATGCCGACAGATATGTACCGAAACCGCCCAGAAAGAGGAATGTGGGAATGCAGATGATCCCAAACTGACCGATATATGTTGCGAGCGATGTTGAGCCAAAGGTGAAAAACGAAACAAAGGTATTCGGCTCAATTACTCTTGTGGGGTACGCGAAAAGATGATGACAGAGCATAAGGCATATCGCAATGCCCTTGATGACCTTTGTATCCTCTCTTGTGAATTTCAAATACCTCACCTCCGCATCGGTTTCGGATATTATAAAGCTTTCCGCGGTTTTAGTCAAGTTTTACGCATAAATTCACTTATTTACATATAATTATAAACATAAAATCATTTACGGAAAAATATTAACATATAATAGGAAACATAGTTTAATTTACAGAAAATAATTAACATATAATAGGCAACATATTTTGTTTTACGGAAAATAAGCTACATATTACAATTCACATATTTTAATCAACTTAATATAAGATACATAACAAAATTAACTTAATTAAGTTACCGTAACTTTTTGACAACATATAAAAAATCCCGCGTTTCTGCGGGATTTTGAGATTTTTAGTTTACATAAATGTTATTCCCAGCTTTTCCACACATCGGGGCAATAGCCGACGGTCGCGGCTTTGCCGTTTCGGACGATGGGGGTCTTGATGAGATACGGTTCCTCATAGAGCTTGTCGAGCTTTGCGTCCGCTGAGGCGAGATACTGAATGAGCGGATAGTCGACGTCATTCGTGTCGATCATCGCGTCCAAGCCCACGGCATTTTTTACCGAAGTCAGCTCTCCCTTACTCATACCGTATCTGAGAATGTCCACAAACTGATATTTAATGCGGCGTTCCTTGAAATACCGCTCGGCTTTCTTTGTGTCAAAGCATTTGGACTTCCCGAAAATCTGTATATTCATACCGACCTCACACTTCCACGATCACGGGCAGTATCATCGGACTGCGGCGCGTGGATTTATAGAGATAGCCGGAAATGTTGCTCTTAACCCGGCTCTTGATGGCGGTGTAGTCATAGATATGCTGAGCGTCGCACGCATCCACCGACTCAAAGGTGACGCGCTTGAGCTCGTCGATAAGCTCCTCGGCCTCCTTGACATAGATGAAGCCGCGTGTGACGATCTCCGGCTCGGAGATCATTTCGTGCGATTCGGCGGAAAAGGCCATGACCACAACGACCATGCCGTCCTCTGCCAGACGGTGCCTGTCGCGCATGACGACGCTGCCGATCTCACCGCCGCCGCTGCCGTCAACAAGGATCGCGCCGGAGGTAACGGTCTCCTCGCAGCGGATGCTCTTCTTTGAGATTTCGATGACCTTGCCGTTTTCGGCGATGACGATATTTTTCGCCGGTACGCCCATGATCTTTCCGAGCTCCGCGTGCTTTATGAGCATACGGTATTCGCCGTGGACGGGGATAAAAAATCTGGGCTTGGTCAGAGCGAGCATAGTTTTCTGTTCTTCCTGTGAGGCATGGCCGGAGACGTGCAGATCGGTGTGCTTGTCGTAGATGACCTCTGCGCCCTTGTGGAACAGCTCGTCAATGACGCGGCTGATGGTGTTCTCGTTGCCGGGAATGGCGGAGGCGGAGATTATGACCCGATCGCCCGCGTCGATCTTTATCTGCTTGTGCTCCGAAAACGCCATGCGGTAGAGCGCGGACATCGCCTCACCCTGAGAGCCGGTGGAGATTATGACGGTCTTGCTGCGCGGCAGCTTGTTGACCTTGTCAAGATCGACCATGACGTCCTCGGGGATATCCATGTAGGAAAGGACCGTGGCAACACGCAGGACGTTTTCCATGCTGCGCCCCGTGATGGCGACCTTGCGCCCGTATTTTGCCGCCACATTGATGATTTGCTGGAGACGGTGGACGTTGGAGGCAAAGGTGGTGATGATGATGCGCTTGTCACAGCCCATGAACAGCTTGTCGAACGATTGCCCGACCTTGCGCTCGGAGGCGGAGTAACCGGGCTTTTCAACGTTGGTAGAGTCGCTCAGAAGAGCGAGAACGCCCTCGTTGCCGAGCTGACCGAGACGGGCGAGGTCTATCATGCCCTCGGCGACCGGCGTGACGTCTATTTTGAAGTCTCCCGTGTGGATGACGGTGCCGATGGGCGTGGTGATGGCAAGGGCGACAGCGTCGGGAATGGAGTGGTTTACATGGATAAATTCGACCGTGAAGCAGCCGAGTCTGAACACCGAGCCGACCTTTTTCGTGAAGATCTGCGTGTTGTAGAGCAGATCGTGCTCTTCAAGCTTCAGCTCGACAAGAGCCGCCGTGAGGGGCAGGGTGTATATGGGGATGTCCAGCTCTCTGAGGACATAGGGCACGGCGCCGATGTGATCCTCGTGACCGTGGGTGAGGATAAGTCCCTTTATCCTGTCGGCGTTGGCACGGAGATAGCTGATGTCGGGAAGAACGATGTCGACGCCGTACATATCCTCGTCCGGGAAACCCATGCCGCAGTCGACAACGATTATATCGCTTCCGAACTCATAGGCGGTCATATTCTTACCGATCTCACCGAGACCGCCGAGAGGGATTATTTTCAATTTTGATACCATAAGATCTCCTTTGCTGAAATTTCGGACAGTTTCCGACCGTCCGGCTATGTATGAAATGATTATATCCGATTATTTGTTGTTTGATAACAAAGGCTTTATACCGTTACATTTCCGTGCGCCCTTCGATGGCGCGGTTGAGGGTGGCGTTATCCGCAAATTCGAGGTTGGAGCCGACGGGGATGCCGTAGGCAAGGCGTGTCACTCTGATATTGAAGGGCTTTAAGAGGCGGGAGATATACATCGCCGTGGCCTCGCCCTCGGTGTCGGGATTGGTTGCCATGATGACCTCTTCAACATCGGTCTCGGCGACGCGGTGAAGAAGCTCTTTTATTTTCAGCTCGTCCGGTCCGATGTGGCTGACAGGGGAGAGCACGCCGTGCAGCACGTGGTATACGCCGTTGTACTCCTTGCCGCGCTCTATACTCAGCACATCTCTCGGCTCGGACACGACACAGATCGTGCCTTTTTCGCGCCGGTCGCTCCGGCAGATGCCGCAGATATCATCTTCGGTGAAATTCTGGCATACTTTGCAGCATTTCACGCCGGATTTCGCGTCGATCACGGCGTCGGCAAATTCCTTCGCCTCGCTGTCCGTGAGAGAGAGGATATGAAACGCAAGTCTCTGCGCACTTTTTCTGCCTATGCCCGGGAGAGAGGCAAACTTGTCTATGAGGTTTTCAAGAGAGGGAGGGAAGAATGACATTTTCAAAAAGCTCGCTTTTCGTTTTAGTTTCGGATCGCTTCTATTGCCGCTTTTCTGTCGGCTCTGCCGAAAACGGCGCTGCCCGCGACGAGAACATCACAGCCCGCTTCAACGGCAAGGGGAGCGGTGACGGGATCAATGCCGCCGTCTGCCTCCAGCTCACAGTCAGGGTTCAGCTCATCGATATATTTTCTGACGGTCTTTATCTTGTCGAGCTGGTCGTACATGAAGCTCTGCCCGCCGAAGCCCGGCTCCACTGTCATAACAAGGATAAGATCGACAGCCTTGATGAACGGAAGAACGGCGTCCGCCTTCGTGCCGGGTTTGAGGGTGACGCCCGCTTTTCTGCCCTTTTCCTTAATGACCTTCAACGCCTCACGGATGTTTTCCTCGCTGTCGGACTCTATATGGACGTTGACAAGATCGGCTCCCGCATCGCAGAACTGTCCGACATATTTTATCGGCGTGTCGATCATAAGATGAACGTCAAGAAACATATCGGTAGCTTTTCTCAGCGATCTGACCACGGGGACTCCGATCGTGATATTGGGCACGAAATGTCCGTCCATTACGTCGACATGGACATAGTCCGCACCGGCGGCGCGGATATCCTCTATCTCCTTTCCGAGAGCGGCGAAATCTGCGGACAGGATAGATGGGGCGATTTTCAGCATGATGACCTCCGTAAGCTCCGTACAGCCGACGCCCGGTCTGTATCGAGCCTTAATAATTAATTTATTATACACCATAGCGCCTTTGATTTGCAATACTTCTTGACGGGAAGATTAAATGGAAGTAAAATATACAAAGTATAACTTGTGGAGCGTGAACCGATTGAGAAACAGAAGAAGACGAAATGTCAGACCTATATATACCTTTGCGATAACATGGGCGCTGCTTACCTTTGTTCTGCCCGTTTTCCGCGTGTGGGGCTTCGGTCTTATCGTGGGGCTTTGTGCGCTGAGCGCGTATATCGCCGCCGCTGCCGCGAAAAAGAAAGCCGCGAAGGAAAACGGCACGCAGCAGACACAGCAGAAGACCGAGGAGAAGCAGGCAAAGGCGGCGCCGGTGAAGAAGAGCTACGGACCGGAGATAGACCCCATCATCGAAGAGGGCAACCGCGCTCTGAGCGAAATGGGGAGACTCTATATGTCCATCAAGGACGATGAGGTGCGTAAAAAGATAAACGAGCTTATGCGCATAACCGACAAGATCACCCGCGACGCTATCGACGATCCCTCGGATATCCCGCAGATAAAGAAATTCATGAGCTACTATCTGCCCACGACCATCAAGCTCCTCAACTCCTATGACCGCATGAGCGCACAGGGCATCGAGGGCGAAAATCTGGACAGGAGTATGAAGAGCATCAACGAGATGCTCGATACGGCGATAGAGGCGTATAAAAAGCGGCTCGACTCGCTGTTTGCCGATCAGGCTCTGGATATCGAGACAGACATTCAGGTCATGAACACCATGCTGGCAAGAGAGGGTCTTGCCGGAGGAAACGATTTTGAATTAAAAACACAACAAAGTGAGGGAAAATAAGGTTGAAACTTTGTTTCAACCTTGATTATAAAAAGCCGCTTTTCTCGCCGCTTGCGCGGCAACCGAAA
>JAUNND010000074.1 GCA_030531595.1 Eubacteriales bacterium
CCCTATAGTTGACTTTCGTTTTTCCTTGGTCAACTTTAGGGGGATCATATCAGAGCCGGTCTGTTCCGACAATCGGCACATGAAGCGTCTTTTTTCAGAAAATCACGGATATAGGCTATGTACAGCAGAACAAAAAACACGGATACCGTATAATTTGTATAGCCGGCTGTCCACAGTATACCCTGCCTTAATACATTTTTCGGAATAAAAGCCAAAAGAAAGCAGCTAAGGCAGAATGAATATTTTTTATCCGATATTCTCTCCGTCAGGTATACAATGCCGCATAAAAAGGCGGACATGACAACCGCCTTTAAAATGCGCGATCTCGTCAGGAGTATTTCCAGAAGATTGCTGAAATATCGTCCGTTATATCCGGCAAAGCCTTCGTTAAGAAGCTGCATACCGATCCTGCTGCCCCATGCCCAATCATCGCCGGTATACGGGATCAGAAAACATAAAAAGGACAGCATGACGAATAAAAGCGCATATTTTCTGACAATATCCTTTATCATGCGGCCTTTCATCGTTTTCAACGTATGCATACTTTCTACCTTCTTACTTCACATTGTTTTGCATTCGATCTTAAAACGAATTTTATATTATTTTACAAAAAATTTCAATCGTTTTCCGAAAATACCGTCGAACGTGAAGCGGATTTGCTGTATTTTTTTATTTTATCATCTTCACAAGGATCTGCACCGCGTTTGCTGCCGCGCCTTTTCTTATCTGGTCGCCGCAGCACCACAGCGTCAGACCGTTTTCGTCTGTCAGATCCTCGCGGATACGCCCTACCCAGACCAGATCCTGATTTGAGGTGTCAAGCGGCGTGGGATAGCAGCGGCCTTCATAGTCCTCAATGAGCTTCACGCCCGGGAAGGCTGCAACGGCGGCTTTGGCTTCCTCAACGCTTATCTTTTTCTCGGTGCGCAGCGTCACGGCGATGGAGTGCGAGCGCATGACGGGAACACGGACGCAGGTGCAGGTGACCTTCAAGTCAGCGTTGTGGAGGATGCGTCTGCCCTCGTTTTGCATCTTCATCTCCTCGTCGGTGTAGAGGTTGCCGTAATCGTCGCCGATATAGGGGATGACGTTGGCGGCTATCTGATGGGCAAACACCTTGCGTTCGACCTTTTCGCCCTTTGCCAGTGCCTTCATCTGGTTTTCAAGCTCCATGAGTCCGCCCACGCCCGCGCCGGACACCGCCTGATACGTGCAGGCTATCATGGACTTTATGGGTGAAAGCTTCTGAATACCCGCTATCGCCATCATGGTGATGATGGAGGAGCAGTTGGGATTTGAGATAATGCCATTGTTCTTGAATGCGTCCTCGCCGTTTATTTCGGGAACTATCAGCGGGACATTGGGGTCAAGACGGAAGGCGGAGGAATTGTCTATATATACGGCTCCGCTTTTCACGATGGCGGGAGCAAATGCCTTGCTCTGCGCGTTCTTGACAGCACCGAGCACAAAATCCATTCCCGCAAAGCTTTCCTCTTTTGCTTCCTCGATAAGTACATCCTCACCGTGGAACCTGACATATCCGCCCGCGCTCTTTGCGCTTGCCAGCGGCAGAAGCTTATCCACGGGGACATTGTATTCCTCCAAAACCTTCAGCATCTCCTGCCCGACCGCGCCCGTTGCGCCCAATATCGCCACATTGTATTTTTTCATGTTCATTTCCTCCTTTAATTAGCCCGCGAAGCCCTCATAGAGAACTCTGATCGCGTTTTCAAATTTTTCGTTTTCCACGCCTACTATTATACTCAGCTCATCCGCGCCCTGTGCTATCGTGCGGATATTAATTCCGTGCTCGCCCAGTGCCCCGAACAGTCTGCCCGATGTACCCGGGCGGCAGGTCATCTTGCGTCCGACTGCGGCGACAAGCGCAATACCGTCCTGTATCTGTATGTCATCGGGGCGGCAATTTTTCTGAATGTCGGAGATAACGTCATAAACGCTGTCTCCGAGTGCCGCGGTCGCGGTGACAAAGGCAAAGGAGTCAAGCCCAAGCGTGATATGCTCGGCGGACGCTTTATATCTGTCGAGGATTTCAAGGGCTGTGCGGAGAGTCGCGGTTGTGTTCATATTGCGCTTGCGCACGGTGATAACGGTAAAGTTTTTCCTGCCCGCAATGCCGGTTATGAAGCTTCCGTCCTCGCCCTTTTCCTCCTCCACGCTGTCAACGATCATCGTGCCCGCGTCCTCGGGGCGGTTGGTGTTGCGGATATTGAGGGCAATGCCCTTCTCCTTGACCGGCGCGATTGACTCCTCATGCAGCACCGACGCGCCCATGAACGCCAGCTCGCGCAGCTCGCCGTAGGTGATGTGGGCGATGGGGCGGGGGTCTTTGACGATCTTAGGATCGGCCATCAGTATGCCGGAAACATCCGTCCAGTTCTCGTACACGTCCGCATCGGCAGCAGCGGCGGCAAGTGCGCCGGTGATGTCGCTTCCGCCTCGGCTCATGACCTTGACCTTTCCCGTGGGAGAGCGACCGTAAAAACCGGGGATAAGTACCTTTCCGTACTTTTCAACGGCGTTTTTAATGGCGGAGTAGGTCTTTTCTGTATCTATCTGTCCGTCAAAGCCGAAGAACATGCAGTCAAAGGCATCCACAAATTCAAAGCCCAAATACTCCGCCAGCAGTCTTGAGGTGAAATACTCGCCTCTTGACACAAGCAGGTCCACCGGTGTATCCTTGCTTAAACTGCATCTGAGCGTTTCAAATTCGCCTTCAACATCGTATTTTAAGCCCAGAGCGTCGCGTATCTCCGCGAAGCGGGCACATATGGTATCTAAAATATCCTCACAGCTCACGCCGTAGGTCAGATGTGCGTGGCAGAGATAGAGAAGATCGGTCAGCTTGTGGTCGCCCGAAAATCTCTTGCCCGCCGCCGAGGACACAACTATCCGCCGTGTGGGGTCTGAGTCAATAATTGCTTTTACTTTTTTAAACTGTTCGGCTCCCGCCACGGACGAGCCGCCGAACTTCGCCGCTTTTAACATTTTTTCTTTTTCCTTTCTCAAGATAGCTCCGCGAAGAAGACGGAAGCGCCCGAAGCGCGTATCGCCTTTACCTTTTCGTGCATATCCTTGACGCTTATGCTCTTTGTAACGGCTCTGACGTTATCACCTTCATTCTCGGCGCATTCAAGCTCAAAACTATCTGCGTACATTTTCGGCATTCTCACATAATAAGAGCAGACACAGCCGCCGTTATCCGCCTTCACCTGTCTGCACTCGGTGTGCATCATAACGCGCTGACCGTATGACAGACATTCAAGATCGCGCACGACGGCGGAGGCGGTGGGATAGCGTCCCGCGCCCTGACCCATCAGTACTATCTGACCGGAGTTTTTGCCGAGATACTTTGCCATGTTGAAGTTCTTTTTCACCGCACATTCCGGCGCATCAGCCTTTACAAGCACCGGCTGAACGTATGCGTAGAGCTTGTCACCGACCTTGCCGCCCTTGGCGAGCAGCCGGCAGGTCAGACCCTTTGACTGAAAGTGCTTCACATCATCGGCGGAGAGAGAGTCTATGCCCTCGTTGAGAAGCCCCTCATTCGGCAGCATATCATAAGCCACCGCACAGCCGAGCATTATCTTTCTCAGCGCGTCAAGTCCTGTCACATCGGCTGTCGGGTCCGCCTCGGCATAGCCCAGAGCCTGTGCCTCCTTCAGCACATCGGCGTAATCCATACCCTCAGACTGCATCTTATCGAGCATGAAGTTTGTCGTGCCGTTGAGTATTCCGCCTAAAGAGATTATCTCATCGCTCAACCGCGCCAGCTCTAAATTATGCAGGAACGGCACCGCACCTCCGCAGGCGGCGGAGAACAGAAAGCCCGCGTTGTTCTCTCTTGCCAGAGTGTTCAGCTCAATTCCCTTTGCCGCCACAAGTGCCTTGTTTGAGGTGACAACGTGCTTTCCCGCCTTCAAAGCGGCGGCGCAGTACGAAAAGGCAGGCTCTATCCCGCCCATGACCTCCGCCACAGCGTCAATGCTTTTGTCGGCGCATATCGCATCAATGGAGTCTGTCTTGAAGGGCGCATCACATTTGCCTGTTCGCACGAGTACGCTCCCCGCCTCCAATGTGGGGCTTGCAAGCAGCATATCGTATACACCCTTGCCGACTGTTCCGAAACCCAAGACCGCGACCTTCATATCAATACCTCCGAAATATTTTTGTCTTTGTATCAAAAACACTTGTATTTTTGATGAAGACAGTGTATCATAGGGAATGTAAAATTACAAGCTTAAATCGTCCGTAAATTTTCACAAGGAGTTTGCCGCAAATGCTCGAAAATTATCTCATTATCCACAAAAGTATATTGCCGGAGTACTATTCACAGGTGCTTGCGGTGCGTCACCTCATCGAAACAGGCAAAGCCAAGGATATTTCTCAGGCTGTCAAGGATGTGGGCATATCCCGCAGTACGTACTACAAATACAAGGACTATATCTTTGAGCCGTCCGAGCTGTCCGGCGGGCGGAAGGCGGTCTTGTCCATGATGCTCGACCACTCGCCGGGCGTACTGAGTGCGGTTTTGAGCTGCATTTCCGAAATGGGCGCAAGTGTTCTGACCATCACGCAGAGCCTTCCCATCCATGACCGCGCCAGCGTGACTATCTCGCTGGATGTCAGTTCCATGGTCTGCGAGCTGACAGGCATGGTAAAGCGCATAGAGAATACCGTTGGTGTGGAGCAGGCGAAGCTCGTTGCCATTGAATAACAGTCCCGTAGGGCGGGGGCTTGCTCCCGCCGCAGATTAGCAGAAACTCCGACTTTTCGGCGGGAAGACTCCTTCCGGCGGAGGGAGATGTCCGCCTGCGGACAGAGGGAGGGGTGATAGAAGCCCCCGCCCTACGGAAATAAAAAAACAGGAGAATATATATGCTTTACAGAAGTACCCGTTCAGGGCTTACCGCGTCCGACCTTGAAGCCGTTTTACAGGGTCTTGCGCCGGACGGCGGATTATATATCGACCCCACGCTTGCGGAGCGTCCGTTTGACCGGAAAAAATGCCTCACGCTCACCGAAAAGGGCATGATGGGGATGATACTTCATCATCTTCTACCCTCGTTTGAGGATATGGACGCGCTTGTTGAAAAGGCATACGAAGGAAAGTTTGAAAATGACCGCATCTCCCCGCTTGTAAAGTGCGGCGATGACTATATCATGGAGCTTTTTCACGGACCGACCTCGGCTTTCAAGGACGTGGCGCTGTCGGTGCTTCCGCATCTTGTGACGGCGGCGAGAAGGCAGCTCGGCAAAAAGGACGACATTCTGATCCTCACCGCCACCTCCGGCGACACCGGCAAAGCGGCGTTGGAGGGCTTTCACGATGTGGACGGCACGGGAATAATCGTTTTCTATCCCGAGGGCGGCGTATCGAAGGTACAGTATATGCAGATGGCGACACAGAGCGGGAAAAACGTGCGCGTCTGCGCCGTCAGAGGCAACTTTGACGACTGTCAGAGGGGCGTGAAAAAGGCGTTCACCGCGCTTAACGACTCCCGACTCTCCTCCGCAAATTCCATAAATATCGGCAGACTCGCCCCTCAGGTCTGCTACTACTTCTCCGCCTACTCTCAGCTTCTCGCGCTCGGCGAGATCGAGCCTGATGAAATGATCGACTTCGTTGTCCCGACCGGCAACTTCGGAGATATTTTAGCGGGCTATTTTGCAAAGCTCATGGGTCTGCCCGTAGGAAAGCTTGTCTGCGCCGCGAACGACAACAATGTGCTTTCGGACTTTATAAATACCGGCGTTTATGACGTTCACCGCCCCTTCATCCGCACCGAGTCCCCGTCAATGGATATTTTAGTGTCCTCCAATCTGGAAAGGCTTTTATATCTTGCCTCCGGCTGTGACTGCGAAAAGGTCAAAGGCTGGATGAAGGAGCTTTCATCGAACGGAAGCTACACCGTTGATGCCGAAACTCTCTCCAATATCCGTGAGACCTTTTCGGCGGGCTTTGCCTGTCAGAGTGAGAGTGACGCAGCGTGCAAAAAGGCGTGGGATAAGGGCTATCTGTGTGACCCGCATACCTCCGTTGCACTGGCAGTTCTTGAAAAGCTCGGTCGCTCCGAAAGGAAAACCGTCGTGCTCTCCACCGCCTCGCCGTATAAATTTCCGATGGCTGTTCTGCGCTCTGTCGGCGGTGACTGTACGGGAGATGAATTTGAGCAGATGGAGACACTTGAGAAAATAAGCGGCGTCAAAGTGCCGAAAAATCTCTCCGGTCTCAGATCACGTGAAATACTCCACCGTGATGTAATTGATAAGGACGCTGTTCCGGCATACGTTGAGAAAATTTTAAGGGAGGGAATGTGATGATCGTTCGCGCCCCCGCCAGCTCCGCAAATTTAGGACCGGGCTTTGACTGCTTCGGCATTGCATGGCAGCTCTATAACTACATTGAATTTTCCCCCGCCGATGAGCTTATAATTATCGGATGTGACGAAAAATACGCAAATCACGATAATCTCGCCTACCGCTCCTTTGCTTTGGCTTTAAGAAGACGCAAAATTGAGGCGAAAGGCGTAAAAATAGACTTTAAGGAAACGGATATTCCCGTTTCACGCGGTCTCGGCTCGTCCTCGGCACTCATTGTCGCCGGTGCACTGGCGGCGGACGGAATGTATTCTCTCGGACTGTCAAAGGAAGAGCTGCTTGAGGTCACGACCGAGATAGAGGGGCACCCCGACAATGTGGCTCCCGCGCTTTTAGGCGGGCTGACCGCCTCAACGATGGTGGGAGCAGACCCCGTGACGGTGCATTTCCCACTCAGTGAAAAGCTGCACTTTGCCGCGCTCGTGCCGCCCTTTGAGCTTTCAACGGCTCTTGCGAGGAGTGTTCTGCCCGATGAAATTACAAGAGGCGACGCGGTATTCAATGTCTCCCGCGCCGCGCTGGTACTCAACGCTCTCGGCAGCGGTGACGCCGCTCTTTTGGGCGTGGGCATGGAAGACAGGGTGCATCAGCCCTACCGTTTCCCGCTGATAGAGGGACATGAGCTTGCCAAGAGCATTGTAAAAAAATGCGGCGGCAAAGCTGTCTGCATTTCCGGCGCGGGTTCAACGCTTTTAGCCGTTTCCGATGAAGCCGGTTTTGATGAAAAGCTGCAAAATGAAATAAGCCCCCTTGCCGGATGGAGAGTTATCTCACTCAGACCCGACTTTGAGGGAGCGAAAATATTATAGTTCACCTCCCAGTTCCGACATTTTCCATCTGTTTTAAGCGAAAGAAGCACACTGCCTTAGGCGGTTCACCATAGGGATTTGCAGCCTGAAAAGCGTCTTTTTTCGGCAGTACTGCGTTAAATCGCCTTGAAATACAAAAAGTATTCCTGCGACGAGGAACCTTGTCCTGCCAAAAACATCCTGCTTTTCAGGTGCGAAGCAGTTTTGAGCCAGGCATTTTTCGTCCAGACAATATAATAAAATTCCGGGAATACTGTCGTATTTCCGGAATTTTTTATGCAGTATGGGCGGAAAAGGGCGGATCAAAACCTGTAAATCCTTATGGCGAACCGCCTTTCGATGTGCTTCTTTCTTTGATTTTTCCAGAATGCTGCGCAGTCAAAAAAAAGCACTTGACTTTTAAAGTAACCTGTGGTATCCTAACAAAGCTAAGTAAATATCGCGGGGTAGAGCAGCTGGTAGCTCGTCGGGCTCATAACCCGGAGGTCGTTGGTTCAAATCCTTCCCCCGCAACTTCAAAAACTCAGGAATCTCAACGGTTCCTGAGTTTCTTTGTTTTTCGATAAAAGTGTCCGTCGGCGATTTGTGGCTCAAGAGGATTTTAGATTGACAACGGTAAAGTATCGGTTGATTTATTCGCATTTCCGGCATATGCTTTCCTGTATCTGCTTGGCAACGCAGAGAAGCACTGATATCACGGTGTAGAACAGTAAAACAGATAAATCAAAAAGCCATTCCGAAAATTTTCGGAACGGCTTTTTGAATGATCAGATGCTCTTTTCTTTGAGAAGGAACTGTTCCGCCTCGGGACTCCACAGACCGTTGGTCTTTTTGCATATTCTGTCAAGCTCCGCAAAGAACGCATCGTCCTTGCCGAGCTTTTCAAAATCGGCAAGCGCGGTAAGGGGCATATCAACGCCGGTGTAGATAAGCTTCTTGCCGCCGCGAATTTCGGGCAGATGCAATGTCGCTTCGCCCGCGCAGTCAAGACCGCCGACGTGGGAGACCAGCACGGAGGGGGTGAGTCTGCCGTCCTTCATCATCTCGGCGGCCTCTCTCATGTCGTCCGTGTTGCCGCCGGAGGTGCCGACGATATGGGTAGAGGCATAATGGACGTTGTAGAAATTAAACTGCGCCTTGAAATCCTTGTCGGAGGGACCGGAGAAGAAGTTGAGACAGCCGTCATTTGCAAGCAGACTGTCGCCCAGCTCCACCATTTCGGCAACGGGTGTGAACACCTGAACATCGTCATATCCCCTGCCGCCGGTCAGCTTCATAAGCTCGCCGTAAGCATCCTCGACAGAAGTGTTGAAATATACGAGCTTTACGCCGTTTTTCTCGGCGTCGGCAACGGTGAGGAGCTGTGCGAGGCGGTCAAGCTGCTCCTGACGGCGGCCGGTGACGACAAGCAGACCCGGGCGGCGGTCACAGTGGACGATATAGTCGATAGCCGCCTGACCCATCGGACCGTTGCCCGCGAGCATTACCATATTGCCGCCCTCGACGATACCCATGTGATGCACATAGGAGCCGTACTTTGTGTGGTACATGGCGTGGAAGGTGCCGATAACGCAGGAATACGGCTCGGTCATGGAGCCTTCATAAAAGCCCGCGCCCTCAAAGGGAATGAGACAGTTCATTTCCATGACCTCATGGGGCATGATAACATAGGTGGCGTCGCCGCCGATGTACTGATAGGAGTACCCTGGCGCGTCAAGGCTGCCCTTGTAGGCAAGTGCGGGCTGGATGATAAATCTCTGTCCTTCTTTGAATTGGTTTGCCCACTTGCTGCCGATCTTCACCAGCTCACCGCAGAACTCATGCCCGATGATGACGGGGTTTTCCGCCACGTTATCGGGTACGCGCTTGTGCTTTGCGCCCTGATGTGCGGCCTTGTAGCTGGACTGACAGAGGCTGTCGGAGACGACACGGGCGAGTATTTCATCGTCCTTTATTTCGGGAAGCTCAAATTCCTCCAGACGGAGATCCATTTCGCCGTAGAGGCGGAGTGCTCTTGTTTTCATAGGTTTTTACCCTTTCTTTTCACGTTCTACCAGCTCCCATGCCGCGCCCACGAGGTGGGCAAACTTCGGCTCGGCAAGCTGTTTGCATATAAAGCTCTGGGAGGGGGAGTTGATGTCCTCGCCGGATATCTGCTTCAAGCCGTACTTGTCGCACATACCCATGATCGCGTCCGCCTGTGCGGGGGTGTTGCGCGAGGGCATGAAGGTGACGGCGGGAATATTCTTCTTTGCGACGAACTGTATCAGCTCTTCAAGGTAATCGTCCTCAAATTTAGCCGCCGCCTTGTCGCCGGTGACGGACTTGGTCACGTCGCCGAGGTAGGCGTAGCAGAGGATGGAGTCGATGCTCTTTGCAAAGTCGATAGCCTCGTCCAGCGGGACAAGCTCGTCGGTGGGGTCAACATAGACCTCATGGATAAGCCCCGCCTTGTACTGCCCCAGAAGCTTATACTGCTCGTCCTCCGTGCCCTCCGGCAATACCTTTTTGGCAAGCGCGAACAGCAGATGGCGTTCGGTCACGCTGCCGCCGAAGATGTACTGGGAAAGGGGCAGAACATCGTTTTCAAAGTCCACGAAAATGCCGGTGGCTTCCTTGATGTTGGCAAGTATCTTTTTGTTTCGCTCGTTTCTTCTCTCGCGGTAGGGGGCGATAAAGTCGCGGGTCTGGTCAAAGTAACGCGCCTTGATGGAATGGAAGGTCATGTAGGCAACGCCGAGCTGATCGGGGTTGTTGATGCGTCTTGCGGCAAAGGGGGTGTCGTGCCAGTCGATGCGCATTTCCACGCCGCAGGTCGTGCCCACGTCCGCCAGTCTCCCCGCCTCACGGAATTCCCTCGCGCCGCTGATGGAGTCGTGATCCATGATACCGGCGGTGGGAAGTCCCGCTCTGCGTGCCGCCCAGATAGCGGCGGTGGGAGAGTAGGGGGAGAAAGAAAACGTTGTGTGGATATGGTTGTTGGCATACTCGCTCAAAACGGCGGGTTTTTCTTTTTCCTCACACAGCAGCCTTTTGAGGTTCTCAATGCGCTGCATCGCGGTCGGGGCATTCAGAAATTCAATTTCTCTGTCCATTTTTTCCTCCGTGCAAATCTTTGCACAATTCATTTCACTCCGTAGGGCGGGGGGGGGGGGCCCCCCGAAAACCAGGGGATTTTACAAACAAA
>JAUNND010000075.1 GCA_030531595.1 Eubacteriales bacterium
AACCGTCACCCACGCCTACGGCAAAGCCCACACCAACCCCGACCGCTACACCTGCACCGACTTCGATACCGGAAGTTTCACCGGTACATGTTCAGACGCAGTATGAATGGTTTATCAATCTCTCTCCTGCGGAGCAGGATGCCTATAAGGACAGCTTTGGCAGCCTTGAAGCTTTTTTTAATTGGTTTAATGCAGCACAGGCTGAAAACAACAGCACTCAGAACAACTTCATAGAGCTTGCTCCCGGTGAAACGATCGATCTGAGCAAGTATTAAAAGAGACGCTCGCCGCCCTTGTGCACGTCAAAAAAACCGTCGCCACGTTCATCGACGCGGGAATAGTTGAATAAAAAACAGTTCTGACCGGATGGGACAATACAAAGCCTGTCCGGTCAGAACTGTTTCATAAAATCGCGTCGGGCGTAAAGACTCTCACTCTGTCATCAAAGATACTGCTTTGCTTTGTACTCACTCCGTAAAGCTCTCTGATATTCTCCGATGTGAGCACTTCCTCCGGCGTACCCTGCGCAAAGACCGTGCCGCTCCTGAGCGCCATGATACGGTCTGAAAAAATATAAGCGCCCTCGGGATCATGCGTGGTCTGTATCACAAGATACCCGTCGACCGCAAGGCTTTTTGCCACGTTAAGAATACGGAAGCGGTTTCCGAAGTCCAGCGCGGAGCACGGCTCATCCAGCAGAAGGATGTCCGCCTGCTGCGCAAGTGCTCTTGCGATGACCGTGAGCTGTTTTTCTCCGCCGCTGAGATGGTGGAAACAGCGCCGGCGGAGATGGCTTATTCCCATGCGCTCCATTGCCTCTTCGACCCGTGCCATTTCCTCCCGTCCCGGACTTCCCAGAGCGCGAAGCCCCACCGTCGTGCCCATGAGGACGATATCCTGGACGCTGTAATTGAACGCCGAGGCGCTCATCTGCGGTATGTAGGCGATCTTACGGGCGATCTCGCGCACGGACATGGTGCGCGTATCCTGCCCGTCAACGCTGACCGTGCCGGAATAACCGGAGAGTATTCCGAGGATGCATTTAAAAAGTGTGCTTTTTCCTGCGCCGTTGGAGCCGAGTACGGAGACAAAATCTCCTTTTTCGGCTTTCAGACTTATATCGCTCAGAATAAGCCGGTCTCCGTAGGAAAAAGAAAGATCCTTTACCTCAAGCATGCCACGCATCCCTCCTTATAATAAGCAGCAGGAAAAACGGGGCGCCGATGGCTGCCGTCAGAATACCGATGGGGATTTCCGTAGTCATAAGGGTCCTTGATATATCGTCCACCAGCAGCATGAATGTGCCGCCCGCCAGAATAGAGGCCGGCATCAGTACACGGAAGTCAGACCCGACAAGGCGTCGCGTCATGTGCGGGATGACGAGCCCGACCCAGCCTATCATGCCCGAGACGGAGACCGACGCGGCGGTCGCAAGACTTGCGCCGAACACGACGGCGAGACGCACCTTACCGGCGTCAACGCCCAAAGAGCACGCCTCATCGTCGCCCATGGTTATCACGTTCAGCCTCCAGCGCATGAGCCACAGCGGCAGAAGACCGAGCAGCATCGGCCACACGATAAATTTCAGCTCATCATTATCCGCACCCGATAGCGAACCCATAAGCCAGTAGGTAATGGCTGGAAGCTTGTTGTTCGGGTCTGCGGCGAGTTTAATGAACGACGTTCCCGACTGAAAAAGAGAACTTATCATAATTCCCGCCAGTACAAGGCCCAACGTTTTCTCTCCCTTGACCTTGTTTCCTATGACAAACACAAGAAACACTGTCATAAGGCTCGCCACGAAAGCAAGCAGTGTCACCCCCGCATGGCTCATTCCCAGAAATATCGCCAGAGCCGCGCCGAAGCCGGCTCCTGCCGACGCGCCTAAAATATCCGGTGCGGCGATCGGATTTTGAAAAACGCCCTGATATGCCGCTCCCGCGGCGGACAGACACGCGCCTACGAGCACAGCCATAAAAATGCGCGGCATACGGATATTTAAGACGGCGACCTCCTGAGCGCCGCTCCAGAAAGGCTCGATACGGACAAAAGGCAGACGGTTGAGAATTATTCCGATCAGCTCACGCAGACCGATCGGGTATCTGCCGAGGGAAAAGGAGAAAACGACGGAGAAAAGCAGGACGACAGCGAGCAGCACAAGTACCGTCCCGCCGGAAAGCCTGCGCTTTTCTCTGTCGGGAATATTCTCCTGCTCATATACGTTTATATCTGTATGTTCCATCGGAAAATCCGCCTAAAAGAAATCTTCAAAAAATATCTGAAACTGCTGTGTCGCCTCTTCACGTAACCACGACTCATACTGTGTAAAGCGCCGGAGAAGCTCTCGCCCATCCTCGGTAAGACGGCTGTTTCCGCCGCCGGAACCGCCCTGAGTGCGGCTCACGATGCTTTTCTGCATCTGGTTTTCGAGATTTCGGACAGTGTTCCAGCCCGCCGAATACGACAGCTGCATTCTGCCGCACGCCGCGATCATTGAGCCTGTTTCGTCAATGAGGGAAAGGAGCATAGCGGTCTTATTGTCAAAAAAATGGTTTTCTCTCGCAATAGAAATGGAAACGATCGGTCTGGCAAGCTGCTTGTTATGAAATTCAAGCAGCTTTTTATAATCCTGCGGCGTATCGGCGTCGTGGAGGATGCCCTCGTCATCCACCGAAATTTCAAGCATATCCACACCGCAGCGTGTAATGGCTCCCTGCATACCGCCCTCACCGCTGTCCGTCAGTATTTTTCGGGCAACATAATCGGACAGGAGGAGGGGATGGCCGCTCTGACCGTTATATGTAGGGCAGGCAAGCTCCGCGCCGGAATTGAGCAAAATCGAGACTGTTGAGGCCGTATAAAGCGGGATATCGACCGGCGTAAAGAGAATACGGTCACATTTATCAACAAGGTAGGCAAGACCGATCTTTGCCGAGTCGAACATATGGGAATGCTCATAATCCTCGTTGCGCAGAAATACTATGCCGCTGCCCGCCAGATGCCGCTCCAGCGCTTCGGCATTATAGCCTGTTACCAGAACAATGTTTTCCGCACCGGCCTGTCTGAGCGTGGCAACGATGCGTTTTACGATCGACATGGATCCGATATTTAATAGCGGCTTGAAATCCCCCATCCGCGAGGACATTCCGGCCGCCGTTATGACAGCTCCGACACGCATTTTTTCCTCCGAAAAATGATATAGCCTTTCGAAATAATATATACATAGTATATATTATATAATCACTATAAGCGATATCGATTTTTTTTGTTGCAAAATCACTAAACACAGTATATACTGTAAATACCGAATTGTAAAGAAAAACAATTTGAAAAAGGAGGAAAAACGATGAAAAAATTCTTGAGTCTGCTGCTTTCGGTCTGTTCACTTGTCATGCTGCTTTCCGTCTGCGCCTTTGCGGACACTGCGGAAAGGGAATTTACCGACTCTCTCGGAAGAACCGTTCTGCTTCCCGAAAAAGTCGAAAAGATCGCGCTTTCCGGTCCGCTCACACAAATCTACGTGTTTCCGCTTTGTCCTGAGCTTCTTGTCGGCTTTTCGACCGCTTTTTCAGAGGATGCGGAAAAGTACATACCGGATGAATACCTGAAGCTGCCGGAGCTCGGTCAGCTCTACGGAGGCAAAGGGACGATGAATTTAGAAGCCCTTTTGGAAGCCGACCCGGATGTTGTGCTTGATCTCGGCGAGGCAAAGGACGGCATGGCAGAGGATCTGGACAGACTTACCGAGCAAACGGGCATCCCTTTTATACATATCAACATCACTGTTTCCACCGCTCCCGAAGCTTACCGCATATTAGGCGAGCTGATCGGGGATAGCGACAAGGCCGGACAGCTTGCCGACTGGTGCGAAAAGACGTTTGAGCGTGTGACAGAGATCATGGAAAAGATCGACGCGGACGGTGCAAGAAAGTCGGTCGTGTACTGTCTCGGACCTAAGGGACTGAATGTGCTTGCAAACGGCTCGTTCCATGCCGAGATCGTCTCCATGGTCGCGGAAAACGCCGCTGTTGTTGACACTGTGGTTCCTCACGGTGACGGCAACGAGACCGATATGGAGCAGCTCATTCTGTGGGAGCCCGACGTGCTTATTTTTCAGCACAACAGTGTATTTGATAAGATCGCCGGTGATGAGACATGGGAACAGCTTCGCGCAGTGCGTGAAGGGGAGTATTATAAAATTCCCTGCGGTCCCTACGGCTGGATATCCTCTCCGCCTGCTGTACAGTGCTATCTCGGTATGCTGTGGCTGACGGATATACTCTATCCCGAATATGTCGATTACGACCTGAAAGCCGAGGTCACGGATTATTATAAGCTTTTCTACGGCTTTGATATGACGGATGCGGATTATTCAGAACTCATAGGATAAATTACTCCCCAATTTTATTTGGGGAGTATTCTTCTTTTGCCGATATACAGCGGTTTATCGCCGTCATCGGCTTTTTTTATGGTGACGGAGGCGAAATCGCCGCGGCTTTTTATGTCCGCCTCGGTCACTGTGCCGTCCGTCAGGGCGAACAGCTCTTTCTTTTCGTTTATGCGGCAGTCTATAAGCCCCGAGAGAGTGAACAGCACTCCGTCAAGCTTTTCCATGCGGTCATCTAAACGGTGCACGGTGTCCAAGCGCAGAACGGAGCTTCCGCAGGGGCATTTCTCCGGCAGAATGCGGGTATAGTCGCCGGTTTTGTAGCGAATAAGCGGCATTGCCTCCATTCCGACGGTGGTAATGACCAGTTCACCGTATTCACCTCGCGGAAGCACATTCCCGTTTTCGTCAACGATCTCGGCTATGACGTGGTTTTCCCGAAGGTGCATCCCCTCATGAGCGATGCAGCTTATCGCCCCGCCGAGTGCCATCTCGCGTGAGCCGTAATGCGGGAAAAGTTTGCTTCCGAGTATTTTTTCACACTCCGCTGCTACCGTTTTCGGGCAGTGATCGCCGCTTACAAGGGCACGTTTAAGACTGCCTCTGCCGCAATAGCGCAGAAGCGACAGCAGCGTGACCGGCATACCGACATAGGTATCGGGCTTTTCGCTTTCAAGTATCTCTTTAAGCTCACCGAAGCTTATGCCGACTCCCACGTTCAGAGGCCTTGCGCCGAGTCCCGTTATTGCCTCCGAGATAAGCTCGCCCAAGCCGTAGGCGTGGGAAAACGGCATACATATCATAGTGACGCTATCGGGAAAAACAAGCTCGCCCAGTCCCGCCATGAACAGCTCCACCGTGTTTTCACAGTCGTTTTTTGTGTAGAATACGCGCTTTGCCGCACCTGTCGTGCCGCTGGTCGCGTCGGAGATAACGCTTTGTATCTCACTTTGAGAGCACAGCAGTATCCCACCGGCGTTATGTGCCAGATCTTCATCGGTCGTGAAGGGCAGAGAAGAAAGCTCATCAAGCGAATAAAGACGCTCCGGCAGATTTTTATAAAAACCGCTGCGTTCTTTTTCGCGCTTCAAAAGTTGATTGAGCTTTTCAAGCTGCATATTCTCTATCGTTTTTCCGTTTATTTCACTCATGCTCTCCTGTCTTTCAAGGAGGGCATCAATTTTGCTTTTTTTCATTTTCTGTATAAGGCTTTCCCGTTTATGTCCGTCAGATTGTACGCGCAGAAGGGAACTGTGCCGTATTCACTGTCCACCTCACAGATATAGCAGCGTTTGAGCCTTTCAAGGTCGAGGTTGTACGCGTCCTGAAAGATCATGCCCGACACGGCAAGCGTGTTCATTCTCGTCTGCTCAAGAAATTCATCCAGCGAGGATGTCTCACTCATGTCAGTTTCGGTACACACATTATGTAAACTGATCCCGCTCCATTGCTCCGCTACAAAGCTTCTTGAATCGTCAGACCTTGTGCGGCATACCGACACGGCTCGTTTATTTAAGGCTTTCAGAGTGCCGTCGCTTCTTCGCATATATGAGGCGTGGAAGGAGCAGTAGGGATTTTCCGCACCGCCGCCGCTGAAATCGGCATACCTCATCATGCCGCCGGTCTGCGCATCAATAAGTCTGAGCATTTTCGGAATAGTTATCGGCATTTCGGGTCTTTGAGGCTTACAGCGACCGAAATAGCTTATGGGCTGAAAATGCACGCCGCGCACGGCGGGCATATTCTCAACGGCAAAGCGCAGGATCTCACCGAGGCAACTGTCGTTCACATCCGGCGCAACGACCGGCACAAGCACGACGCCGAGACCGGCTTCGGCACAGTTTTCGATGGCCTTCAGCTTTTTTTCAAGAAGAGGTGCGCCTCTAAATGTTATGTAAACTTCATCGTCGAGTCCGTCAAACTGGAGAAATACCGTGTTCAGTCCCGCTTCCTTCAACTTTTCGGCGTAGTCCGCTTCCTCCGCGAGCCTTATGCCGTTGGTGTTGAGCTGGAAGAAGGTAAAGCCCTTTTCCCGACCGAGTGTGATTATCTCCGGCAGGTCGTCGCGCACGGTCGGTTCACCGCCGGAGAACTGAATGTTGAACGGTCCGCCGTGTAACATGAGGAAATCATACTGCTTTTCAATTTCCTTAATACTCAGATCACGCGGTGCTTTCTCACCGGCGGCGGCAAAGCACACAGGGCAGCGGAGATTGCAGCGGTTTGTCAGCTCCAAGAGCATACAGCAGCCCTTGCGAAGATGCTCCGTACACAGTCCGCAGTCATAGGGACAGCCCTTTTCGGCTTTTCTGCCGTTTACGGGCGGCTCGGAGACTGAGCTTGTTATGTTCCAGCTCAGATAGCTGCCCAAATCGCCCTCCCAGATGAGCGTTCTGAATTTTCCGTGCTCGGGGCAGAGCTTTTCCATATAGATATTGTCATCAGCATCCGCGATTATTTCGGCATCAAGGACTTTAAGGCACACGGGGCAGACGCTTTTAGTTTTTCGAATGATCATACGAGCCCTTTTTCACTGAGAATTTCCATGCACTTCATGTATGTGTCGGCAATTATCTGCGGGCACAGCTCAACGCGCTTTGCGGGATTGCCCTTGGTGATGTCACGGCACTCAACGCCGCCGTGCTCGATCATCATTTCCTCGGTAAACCACTCGGTAAACTCGCCCATTGCGCTCTTGTGTTCGGGGTGATCCGTTTCGGTGTCCCCGCCTTTGCCGGTGAGGTAGGAGATAATGCACGCACCGCCCGTCATGCACCCGCAGCAGCCGCCGGAAAAGCCGACGCCGCCGTTCAAGCCCTCCATTGCCTTGACAAGGCCCCTGTTTTCCTCTCCCAAAGTCTCAAGAAGCAATATCGCCAATATCTGCGAGCAGAAATACCCGCAGCGGCTCAATTCCATGATACGGTCAATAAGATCCATTTTCCGTCCTCTTTTCACATATCAGCATTTCATAGCTGCATTTTCCTTTTACCTCACAGCAGACCTCGCCGCGCCATATAGCCTCGATATAGTATTCCCGCCATTGGGAGGTCATATCTTCATGGCGTAGAATACGAAATCCGGCTTTTTCGACCGCCTGTACGGCGGGGACGAACCACACATCGGATAAGAGCAGCTTTCCGCCTTTTCTGAGAACTCTGTGCGCCTCGTCAAGTGCCTTTTCGACGTTTCCGCTGATGAAAAATGCACATTGGGAGATCACCGCGTCAAAGCTCTCATCGGGATACGGGCAGTTTAAGAAGTCCGCTTTTGCAACAGTAACGCTTCTCGGTTCGATGTCGATACCCACCGCATCATATCCTATTGAGCGCAAAAATTCGACCGTCTCTCCGTCTCCCGCTCCCATATCAAGCACTTTTGAATTTGCTCTAAGGGCTGCAAGAGCGACCATACAGCGTGTGTGCTCTATCCCGCCCGGATGACTTTTCATTTGTCCTCCAACGCTTTCTCCACACTGAGGACTTTTCCGAGCGCAAGCTCCTCGGGCACGTAGACAAAGCCGCATTCGGGGCATACAGGCAGCTCCACGGGAAAGCCGTTTTCAAGATACATGAACTTTGCCTTGCCCTTTATCAGCGGTATGCCGCATTTACGGCATTTAAGCTTGCCCATAGGGTCAACAGTATAGTAATTCTTGTCTGCCATTCTTATCCCCCTATCCTGCGCTGAACGGTCATTCTGTGGCTCCACGCCCTATGAACCGTCACATTTTCGCTTTCATCCTCGCTAAACTTCACCCAGAAGGTCACGTTGCCGAGCCTCTCGCGGGCGATAAGCAGACCGCTTTCGCTGTCCTCTATCGCCTCGCCGCTTGACTTGTAGCTTTTCATTACGCCGATAACGTCCGACTTCAGGATCATTCGGTCATCCATCATGGCAAGACATTCATCGGTAAATTCTATTTCAAAATCCATCTTTTCTTCCTCTGTGCTTTCACCCCATACATCGCGCAGAAGCTCATTTCTGAGCGAAAGCCTGTTATACCGCTTTTCGCTTATGTCGGGCGGTGCTCCTGCGTCCGTACCGTAGACCAGCTCTAAAATATGCCTTGACTCTCTGCCCTCTCTGGCAAAGCGGTCGCGGCACGCCATGCAGTAGGAAATATACGGCGCGTCGGAGCGTTCAAGACATTTTTCGGTCATTTCCTTTGCGACCTCACGGTTTGCGTAGGCGGTCAGACCGCCGTAGCCGCAGCAGGGGGAGCTGTCGCCGGAATATTCGGTGTCAATAAGCTCACAGCCGAGTTTTTCGGCTATGGCGCGGATGGCGTTTTGAGTGTGTGCATCGCCTCTCGCGCCGCAGGAATCGTGTAGCGCGGCGGGACGGTCAAGTCCCCTTGCGCCCTCCGGCAGACCGATCTCATTGAGGATATCCCATATTCCGATAACTTCAATGCCGTCCTGCTCCCTAAGCTCTTTGGCGCAAGTGGGACAGCCCGCAATGACAATGGGGTCGCCCAATTTTGAAAGCTCATTTCGGATAAATGCCTTCTGAGTTTCATACATTTCACTGCGACCCGCCCAGTCTGCGATCGCCCCGCAGCAGCCGAGCATCAGCGCAACACCGCCGTCAAGCCTCGTGCAGAGGTCGGAATATGCCGCCCTTACGGTATCGGGCGCGATTGCTGTAGCCTGACAGCCGGGGAAAAAGACATATTTGCAGCCTTCAAAGCCCGGCTGCGGTTTACATAAAAATGCTTCCTCGTTGGAAAACAGCATATCGAGCAGGGCAAATTCATGGGGAGAGTTCGGCATTTTGTCGGTTGATACCATGTTCTTTCTCGCCTCATGGCACACGCGGGACATATCGAAGCCGTTGGGACACACGACCTTGCACTGACCGCACAGGGCACAGGCGTTCATGGGCTTGTTCATCTGGTGGTCGCCCATGATTATCTGTGTGTTGTTGTATATCTCCCTCGTCATCAGTGCTGGATTTTTCTTATAGTGTGCGATATAGGCACACGCCTTGAAGCACTCGTCACAACGGCACTGAATACACCTCTTTGCCTCCTCGACCGACTGTTCCTTTGTGTAGCCATCGGTGGGAACGGCAACGCGCTCTTTCCTTTCGGCGGCGGAGAGGTCGGTATACAGCTTTGAGTCTATCGCTCCTTCATCGCCTCTGGTGTTGCGGGGGTCAAGCTTCTGGGCAAGCCTGTCCACGGTAACGGCGGCCTTTTTCGCGCCGAACGCTGCCGCCATCACGCCGCAGCCGGAACCCATGACGAGCTTTTCCTTCTCATATATCATCAGTGACTCATCGCACGTTCCTTCGGGGAAGAAGGTCTTTGCACACTTTTCGGACGCGCAGACAACGGAAAACCCGCCGCGTTTTTCCTCAAAAAATGCGTGCGTCAGTTCACAGTTAAATTCAAATTTAATGTCTTTTGATTTTAGGCGTTTTAATTCCGCCTCAAATTCATCTTTTTTAAGGAACTCCGTTTCAACGGATAAATATTCCTCAAGACCGGCTTCCTCACAGAACACGGTCAGCGGATAAGCCTTCTTTTCAAGCTCACCAGCCAGAAGCAGGCAGAAAAGACCCGAGCCGAAGATCGCCGCGGGAGTTTTCTTGTACATTTTGAAAACGCTGCTCGCTTTTTTGCCGACTCCGAAGCGGGAAACGGCGCGTTCTATTTCCTTTATTGCCACACTGTCGCCGACCTCGGAAAGGCGGCATTTATTCTCGCACGGCGCGTCACAGCCGGAGGAAAGAATGAACGGAAACGGCGCGATCTTTTCATATAATTGCATCGCTCTGTTGAAGTCCCCGTCCGCCACAGCCTTCAGCATCGCCTTGGTGTCCAGCTTCAGAGGACACGCGGCATTGCAGAAGGGCGGCTGCTCAAATACGCACTGCTCCGCCATCGTGTGTATTTCTTCCTTGGATATTTTGTTGACCTTGTAAACGTGGGTAGAACCGCGTTCGGGAATGTAGGACATTGTGATGGCTCCTTTCGGGAAAACGAACTAAGAATGAGGA
>JAUNND010000076.1 GCA_030531595.1 Eubacteriales bacterium
CAACTTGCATAATTTTTTTCAGAAATTGGTGAAGAGCAACTGGCAAACTCGGGAATTTTCTCCGTCCCTCAAGCTCCATTTTGTGCCTCCCGTTTTCTTAAGTTGATATCAGTATAGTTTTGCAATTCGGAAAAGACTGTCACTCGGTGCTGTTGTAAATCAATTTATTTGCGGGAGAAATACGGAAACTCGCTGTTGATATGGTGCGTTTTTCGTGGTATAATAAATGCTCAAAAAAAGAAAACCGTGAGGTATATTATGAGCTTGATAAAGGATATAGCCCTTGCTCAGTCGGGTGAAATGAAAATAAAATGGGTGGAGCGTCATATGCCCGTTCTGCGCGGAATAGGCGAGGAGTTTAAGGCATCAAAGCCTTTTGCGGGACTGAAGGTCGCTCTGTCCGTGCATCTTGAGGCAAAGACCGCGTATCTCTGCCGCGTTATGGAAATGGGCGGGGCGGAGATGTACGTCACCGGCTCCAACCCCCTCTCCACGCAGGACGATGTGGCAGCGGCGCTTGCGAGCGGCGGGATGAACGTGTTTGCCCGCTACGGCTGCTCTATGGAGGAGTATGAGGAAAGCCTCTGCCGCGTTCTGGAGGTCGGTTCCAACATCATCATCGACGACGGCGGCGATCTTGTGCATCTCATGCACACGAAATATATCAACCTCATCCCCGACGTTATCGGCGGCTGCGAGGAGACGACTACCGGCATCCACCGTCTGAGGGCGATGGCGAAGGCAGGTACTCTGCGCTTCCCGATGGTCATGGTCAATGACGCCGACTGCAAGCATATGTTTGACAACCGCTACGGCACCGGTCAGAGCGTCTGGGACGGCATCATGAGAACAACAAACCTCATAGTTGCCGGTAAATATGTCGTTGTCTCCGGCTACGGCTGGTGCGGCAAGGGCGTGGCGCTGCGTGCAAAGGGCATGGGCGCAAAGGTCGTCGTCACCGAGACAGACCCTGTCCGCGCTCTCGAGGCCGTCATGGACGGCTATGAGGTCATGCCCATGAGCGAGGCGGCAAGGATAGGCGACATCTTCTGCACCGTCACCGGCTGCAGCGACGTTATCACCGCAGAACACTTTGAGAGTATGAAGGACGGCGCGATCCTCTCCAACGCGGGTCATTTTGACGTGGAAGTGGATATGGCGGGACTCAATGAGCTCGCCGTTGACAAATACGAGGCGCGGCATAATATTCAGGCTTACGTTCTTCCCAACGGAAAGACTCTCTTTACCATCGCCGAGGGACGCCTTGTCAACCTCGCCGCTGCCGACGGACACCCTGCCGAGATCATGGATATGAGCTTTGCAATCCAGGCCATGGGCGCAAAGTACCTTGTTGACCACAAGGGCGAAATGGCACCCGGCGTTATCTCCGTCCCCCGCGAGATAGACGAAATGGTGGCGAGAATAAAGCTTGAGTCCATGAACGTACAGATAGATACTCTCACCGAGGAACAGAAGGAGTATCTGGGAGTTTAATTTAGCTGACTCCGTAGGGCGGGGGCTTGCTCCCGCCGCAGCTTCCGTAATTGACCAGCCTTTCGGCGGGAGCAAGCCCCCGCCCTACGGATAAGGCAAATACCAAGGAAAGGAAAGTGATCGAACTTGTCAGAATCGGAAGAGATCATGAACTCTGAGTTTGACTTTGAGTCCATACATGACAAGCGCACCGATGAGCTCACATCTCTGCTCGACAGCAGAGACATGAAGGGGCTCAAGCGGCGTATGGAAGAAATGAACGAATTCGACGTTGCCGAATTTCTCACTGAGATCGGCGACAAGAGAATGCCCATGGTCTTCCGATTACTTTCCAAAGAGACCGCCGCAGAGGTTTTTGCAAACTTTGAAGCCCCCGAGCAGGAGCAGATCATCAACTCCATCACCGACTCGGAGCTCGGAAACATCATCGAGGAGCTGTACGTTGACGATGCGGTCGACATGATGGAGGAGCTTCCCGCCAACGTTGTCAAGCGTGTCATGCGCACCGCCACCCCCGAAACGCGAAACCTCATAAATCAGTATCTCCGCTTCCCCGAAAACTCCGCCGGCAGCATTATGACCTCGGAGTTTGTAGACCTCAAAAAATACATGAGCGTCAAGGAATCCTTTGCCCGTATCCGCAGAATAGGGGAGGACAAGGAGACCATTTACGTCTGTTTTGTCATTTCAGCCGACAGAAAGCTTGAAGGCATCGTCACGGTCAAGGATCTTCTGCTTGCCGACGACGATGTGATCATTGAGGATCTGATGGACAGGGACGTCATCTTCGCTTCTACCACCGAGGACCAGGAAAGTGTCTCCGAAAAGTTCTCCGACTACGACCTGATGGCTCTGCCGGTCGTCGACAGGGAAGGAAGACTTGTCGGCATCGTCACTGTCGACGATATCATCGATGTTATGGAACAGGAGACCACCGAGGACTTTGAAAAGATGGCAGGTATGATGCCCTCCGACAAGCCCTATTCCCGCACCTCCGCTTTTGAAATGTGGAAAAACCGCATCCCGTGGCTGATGTTCCTGATGCTCTCCGCCACCTTTACGAGCATGATCCTCACCTCCTTTGAGGATATGCTTGCCGTTCTCCCGGGACTTGTGGCGTTTATCCCCATGCTGATGGGTACCGGCGGAAACTCGGGCGCACAGGCGTCGACCGCCGTTATACGAAGTCTCTCGCTCGGCGACGTGGAGCCGGGGGACGCGCTGAGGGTCATGTGGAAGGAAGGGCGCGTCGCGTTCCTGTGCGGGCTGTCTCTGGCTGTCGTCAACTTTGCCAAAATGATCTTCGTGGACGGAATGGCTCTGCATAACGGCAATATAACCGTCGCCGTTGCCGCCACCGTCAGCCTTTCTATCGTTTTTATCGTAATATTCGCCAAGGTCGTCGGCTCGTCTCTGCCGATACTGGCTGAAAAACTGGGCGTTGATCCGGCGGTCATGGCAAATCCGCTCATCTCCACGGTGACGGACGCCGTATCTCTGCTTATTTATATCTATATGGCAAAAATTATTCTTCATATATGAAGGTAGCTTATGAACTTCACGGTTTTGATCGGCAAAATGTGCATATTTGTGGTGCTGATGGTGATCGGCTACCTCTGCGCCCGCACAGGCTATATCAGCAAGTCCTTTATAACCGATGCAAGCAAGCTGACGCTGAATGTGTTCATGGTCGCAACGATCATCAACTCGGTCGTTGCGTCTGATATGGAAATGAGTATGGGTGAGCTGGGCGCGTCGGTCGGCATAATGAGCCTTACGATGCTGCTGCTGTACGTTTTCGGCGGTATCTTTTCACGCGTTATACCGATGGCAAAGGAGAAACGTCCCGTATTTGATCTGCTTATCTCGGCTGTAAACACGATGTTTGTAGGGCTTCCGATAGTTCAGCAGGTCTATGGCAGTACGGCGGTTTTCCACGTTTCCATATCCTGCCTTCCGTTCAACGCGCTTCTTTACAGCTACGGTATTTACAGGCTCAACAGCGGTGACAGCGGCTTTAAGTTCAAATGGAAAAGCGTTCTCTGCCCTCCGCTTGTGGCAACGGTCATTGCGATCATACTGTTTCTTATAAAGCCTCCTATACCTGCGATTGCCAAAGACCTGCTCACGGTAATGTCAAACGTGACGATGCCGCTTTCGATGCTCGTTGTGGGCGCATCGCTCGGAGGCGTAAGATTTGTCGATGCATTCAGAGACAAAAACGCGTATATCGTGGCACTTTTCAGCCTTGCCGTATCTCCCGCGCTCGCGTGGCTTATCATGAAAGGCTTTGTGGCAGACCCGATACTGCTGAAAACGGCGGTCATCCTTGCAGGCTGCCCGAGCGCGATAGTTGTCACCGTGCTGTCGGTACAGTACGGAAAGGACTATGTCTCCTCCTCTAAGGCTATATTGCTCAGCACGGTGCTCTCAATGGTTACATTGCCGGTCACGGTTTATCTGTTGGGGTAAGAGAGTAGTGGCGAGTTAACGTTTTCAAAGTGTAGGGCGGGGGCTTGCTCCCGCCGCAGATTTGCAGAAACTCCGACCTTTCGGCGGGAGCAAGCCCCCGCCCTACAGAGTTAACGATAATTCTATTTTCATGCGTAAGCTGTGGGCAGATTTCTCATACATTGACAAACTGTCCTAAATCTAATATAATCTGCCTATAAAGTCTTGCCGATTTGCAGCATACTATTGTTGAGGAGGTGTTTGTATGGCTACTTCGTCTATCAGAAAAGATTTCTACGCTAAGGACAGAGAAACATTTGAAAAACTGAAAAAAGAAATTGAACTCAAAAGCGAACGGAAGCAAGTTGTCGAATCCTCTTCTTTGAAGAAGGGCAGAGAAAAATTAGCCACCTTTGTATTTCGCTGAGTGAATTGATTGAAAGAGTGTCAGATATTGGCGAAATAAGCCGACTGTCTGACGCTCTTGACCGTTTCAGATGCTGCAAGGACGAAGATATAGAGATTTTTTTACGGGAAAAAGCATGTGCTTTTCTTGAAAGAGGCTGGTGTTCGGTTTACCTGATCGTTGACGAGGCTGCCTTTGATAAAGGCGAAATAAAAGTTGACGCATATTTTACTTTATCGCATAAGTGTCTGCTTTCCGGAGGAATATCGAAAGAACGTGTCAGAAATGTAAGCGGTTTTAAGAACTCCGAATCAATTCATTTTGTGCTCATTGGTCAGTTAGGGAAATATATTGAAAAAACTGACGACGGAATACTTAACTGCGCAGATATTACATCAAAGGAAATCCTTGATTATGCCTTTGAAATAATTCAGGCATCAAGTAATCTGATACCCTGCCGCTGTGCTCTTGTCGAGTGCGGAGACAGTCCAAAGATACATAAGGTTTATACTGATTACGGTTTCTCTGAATTTCAGTTTGACGGTGAGCATTATCAGTTTTATAAACGCATTTGACCTCGTTAAAAAATCGCCCATTCAAAATGAATGGACGATATAATTTCTGCTTTTTTACTCTTCGTTTTCCGTGAGTCATTTCGGACTGTTCAAAAGGAAGGTGAAACCATGCACATCCCGTCCGGCGAAAGCCTTACGATTGAAATACTTCCGTTTGACACCGCTCTTTCCCTGTCGGGAAAGAGCGATGCTTACGATGCGGACAAGTGGCTCTATGTGCCGGATTTTTATACCGAGTACCGTTATATCCTCGGCACAAAGGGCAAAAGACCGCTTATATGCATCGGTATAAACCCCTCGACCGCCGCACCGGACGATCTGGACAATACGCTGAAATCCGTCTCCCGCATCGCCGAGGGCAACGGCTATGACAGCTTCATCATGTTCAACGTCTACGCCCAGCGTGCCACGCGCCCGGACGATATGGATAAGCATCTGAATGAACGCCTCCACCGCGAGAACATGGCGGCGTTTGAGTACATACTGAAAAGCTGTGAGACTGCGCCCGCAGTCTGGGCGGCGTGGGGCACGATCATTGAAAAGCGCGGCTATCTCAAAGACTGCGTTCTGGATATGGTAAAGATAGGGCAGAATTACGGCGCACAGTGGCTCTGCGCCGGAAAATGCTCCGTGAAGGGTCATCCGCACCATCCGCTGTACCTCAGAAAAGACGAAAAGACTGCGGAGTTTGATATTATAAAATATTTGGAGTCAATATGAAGCTTGCAATTCTTCAGATAAGAACCGAGATAGATCAGGACGAGACGCTCGCAAAGGCCGAGCGCATGGTGAATGAGGCCGCCGCGAACGGCGCGGAGATCGTTGTCCTGCCGGAAATGTTCAACTGCCCCTACGCGAGAAAGTATTTTCGCCCCTACGCCCGCCTCGGCCACGAAAAGACCGTTTCGCTGATGTCCCGCTGGGCAAAAGAAAATAAGCTGCTTCTTGTCGGCGGCTCCGTCCCCGAGACCGAGGGCGATAAGATCTACAACACCTGCTTTGTCTTCAACGAAAACGGCGATCGGATAGCCCGGCACAGAAAGGTGCATCTTTTCGATATCGATATCCCCGGGATGCGTTTTTCCGAGTCCGCCACCTTTACGCGCGGCGACGAGATAACTGTTTTTGACACAAAATGGGGCAGAATGGGCGCGGCGGTCTGCTTTGATGTGCGCTTTGCGGAAATGTTCAGAGCTATGGCGATGCGCGGTGCAAAGCTTATTTTTCTGCCTGCACAGTTCAACACCACCACCGGCCCTCTGCACTGGGATATGCTCCTGCGTACCCGCGCCAACGACAATCAGGTCTTTCTTGCCGCGGCAGCGGCCGCACGGTATGAGGGCTTTGACTATGAGTGCTGGGGACATTCGACTGTTGTTGACCCGATGGGACTTATCAGAGCCCAGTGCGACGAGACAGAGCAGATATTATATTCCGATATCGATCTTTCTGAGGTGGACGAGGTCAGAGAAAGACTCCCCGTGTTCGAGCATCTGCGGGAGGATATCTACGAGGTGGCGAAATGATCGTTGAGGATATAAAAAAGTACCGTCCCTTCAATGAGCAGGAGCGGCACGATAAAGAGCTGATATTACAATTCATCGAGAATAACGAAAACGCCTTTGAGCGCGGCAACGATACCGCCCACATGACCGCCTCCGCGTGGGTCGTGAATAAAGACCGCACAAAGGTGCTGATGGTCTATCATAAGATATATGACTCATGGTCATGGACGGGCGGTCATGCAGACGGTGAAAAAGATCTGCTGTCGGTCGCCGTGCGCGAGGTTCGGGAGGAGACCGGAGTTCCCGCCGTACCCGTGAGCGAGGACATTTACTCGCTGGAGATCCTCACCGTGGACGGTCATGAAAAGCGCGGGAAATACGTTTCGAGCCATCTGCACATGAATGTGACCTACCTTCTGGAAGCGGATGAAAATGTGCCGCTGAAAATCTGTGAGGATGAAAACACGGGCGTTGCGTGGTTTGCCCTTGATGACGCCCTGAAAGCCTCCACAGAGCCGTGGTTCGTGGAGAGAATATATAAAAAGCTGAACGATAAACTTGCAAAGGAAACAGCAGAATGAACGATATTATCCTTTTAAAATTGGGCGAAATAGTCCTGAAAGGTCTCAACCGCAGGACATTTGAACAGAGACTTATAAATAACGTCCGTTACCGCCTTGCCCCCATCGGCAAATTCAGAGTCTACTGCCTCCAGTCCACGATCTATGTGGAGGCAGCCGAGGAAAACGCCGATATCGACGGCGCGTTTGAGGCGCTGCAGAAGGTCTTCGGCGTCATCAGTCTCGTCCGTGCAGCCGCGTGTGAAAAGGACGCGGATAAGATAGCAGCGCTTGCAAAGACTTATCTCAGGGACGATATGGAGCGTGCAAGGAGCTTCAAGGTCGAGTCGAGACGCTCCGATAAGAGCTTCCCCATGACGAGCATACAGCTCAGTCAGTATGTCGGCGGCGAGCTTGCCGAGGCATTTCCCGACACTCCCGTTGACGTACACGACCCCGATCTTACGGTGCATATCGAGATACGTGACCTCGCGGCCTACGTCCACGCCGCCCCCGTGCCCGGCGCGGGCGGTATGCCCATCGGCTCAAACGGCACGGCGGTGACGCTCCTTTCCGGCGGCATCGACAGCCCCGTGTCCACCTACATGATCTGCAAACGCGGCGTGCGCCTTATCCCGATACACTTCTTCTCCTTCCCCTATACCTCACAGCAGGCAAAGGACAAAGTGGTGGAGCTGGTAAGTATACTGACCCAATATTGCGGCAAAATGACCATTGAAGTGGTGCCGTTTACCCATATTCAGGAGCTGATCCGCGATAAGTGCCCCGAGGAGTACTTCACGCTCATCATGCGCCGCTTCATGATGCGTATCGCCGAAAGAATAGCCCGCGACAACAAGGCCAAGGCCATCGTCACCGGCGAAAATCTGGGACAGGTAGCAAGCCAGACCATGGACGCGATGGCGTCGACGCAGGCAGTAATAAATATGCCGGTATTCCAGCCGCTCATAGGCATGGACAAGGCAGAGATAATTCAGTGGGCGCGGAAGATCGGCACGTTCGATACCTCCATCCTGCCGTATGAGGACTGCTGCACGGTCTTTACGCCCAAGCACCCCTGCACAAAGCCGAAGCTTGCGGATGTGGCAGCGGCGGAATCCGTTCTTGATGTTGAGGCGCTTGTAAGCGAGGCGATTATGGGTATAGAGAGGATAACGGTCGGATGAAAAGCTTTGACACCGAGATAATCTCCGTCGGCACCGAGCTGCTTTTAGGGCACGTTACCAATACGGATTCGAGAGACATTTCCGAAATGCTCTCAAAGATCGGCATAAATGTCAAGTATCACACCGTCGTCGGCGACAATCCCAAACGTCTTGCCGAGTGCGTGGAGATCGCAAAGACAAGAGCCGATATCATCATCACGACCGGCGGCCTCGGTCCCACCTGCGATGATCTTACAAAGGATATTCTGGCAAAATGCTTCGGACTTGAGCTTGTGAAGGATCAGCAGACCTATGACGGACTGTATGAGTACATCCGCTACTCCTGCCACTTTACCGAGAACAACTATAAACAGGCGTATCTGCCCGAGGGCTGCACGGTCTTCCGCAATACCTGCGGCACCGCCCCCGGCTGCGCATTTGAAAAGGACGGCAAGGTCGTTGTAATGCTGCCGGGACCGCCCAAGGAGTGCCGCGCCATGTTTGAGCTGAGCGCGATACCGTATTTGAAAAAACTCTCCGAGGAACAGATCGTGTCCCATTCGGTGCATATCTTCGGAATCGGCGAGAGCGCGGTGGACATGGAGTTTCGGGATGAGATGAACGCCATGACAAACCCCACCATGGCTCCGTATGCCAAGGAGTGCGACTGTCTTGTGCAGATCACCGCCAAGGCAAAGAGCGAGGCAGAGGCCGAGGCGATGATGGCGCCGGTCATTGAACACGTAAAGGAGCGTATGGGCGAGTACGTCTACGGTGTGGATGTTGAGTGCATAGAGCGTGCCGCGTTTGAGCTGCTTAAAGAGAAAAACATGACCTTTTCCACAGCCGAAAGCTGCACCGGCGGAGGCGTCGCAAAGCGTTTTACCGATATGAGCGGGGCAAGCTCGTTTTTCAAAGGCGGCGTCGTGACCTATACGAACGAGGTCAAGGCAAAGCTTTTGGGCATTGACCGCGAGCTGATAGAGGAAAAGGGCGCGGTCAGCTATGAGGTCGCATACGAGATGGCAACAAGAGTCCGTGAGCTTCTGGATACCGATATCGGCATCGGCATCACCGGTCTTGCAGGCCCCGACGGGGACGGCGTGAACGAGGTTGGTACCGTGTTTGTCTCCATGGCTGTTGAGGGAAAGTGCTATGTACGCTCGCTGCACTTGGGTGCTCACCGCTCCAGAAGCTTTATCCGCACCATGGCAGGCAACCACGCCTATGACATGATGCGCCGTTATCTGAGCGGCATGAATATCGAAATGAAATAAACCGCCTCTCTCAGCGGCAATGTCACCGACTGAAGCTTTCCGGGCGTAGGGAACGGTCAAGACCGTTCCCAGCATTAGCACCTGACGGAGTATCCCCCTCCGCCCTGCGGAGCCGGTTATCACTGTATCAAAAAGGAGCAATATATGAACGAAAAAGAATTCAGAAAGCTTGCCGAAAAGGAAATAAAAAAAGCCGTCCTGTCAGGCGGCAAGCCGAGGATCATCACCTGCCGCGACTGCGGACACACGATGCCTGTGTATAAGATCGAGCTCGGCGGCGTCCGCTACGAGTGCGGCGTCTGCCTCTACTGCGATTATTTTTACAAAAAGGAACTCTGATCGCTGCGACAGAGGTTTTGTCCGTTTCAATTTTGATTATAAATGCTGCCGCAAGATAACTTGCAGCAGCTTTTTTATATTTACCCCCAAATCCCCCAATATTGTCGCTGTGTAAAACGGTTGATTTACCTGTATGAATATGTTATAATCAAAATGCCACACAAAGTTTATATTGTTTAGTCACAAAGGTGTGCGTTATTACTTCGGTAAAAACGCAGGCTTCATTTTCGCATACTTTTGTGATGATGAAAACTTTGTGTGGCAACAAGGGAAGCTACGCGTTTTTCAGTGTGTGGCTTCATTTGGGGTCACGCACTTTTTTTATGCCTTTTTGCGTGTACCGGAAACGAAATATAATATATCCGCACATATACACGAAAGGGATTCGACTTATGGTATTTTCGTCAACGGTGTTTCTTTTTCTGTTTCTCCCGGCGCTTTTACTCCTGTATTTTTTCCCGGGAATAAAAAGCCGGACATGGAAAAATGATCAGCCCCTGTCAAGGTAGACCGGGAAAATAAATAAAAAAAGATAATGGAA
>JAUNND010000077.1:0-3133 GCA_030531595.1 Eubacteriales bacterium
CCACTCTCCACTTTCCACTTTCCACTTTAATATTTTTACGAGGAAAACAATGGTAATTAACATACATGACTACTTAAACGACCTTGAAAGCCGCCTCGATGAAAAGCAGGAGGAAAGACTGCTGGCGGAATATGTCTCCTTTGCAAAGCGCGAACTAAAGACCGGATATTTTGAGCCGAAAAGGGTTCCCTCTCCGTCCGCACTTGAATGGCCGAAGGTATGCTTCAACGAGACCTTCCGCGATTTCGACATGATGATCTACAAGCAGCTTATAAGGGCAAACGACCAGCTTGCTGCCGGCGGGGGAGAGCTTCTGGCTCTGCGCCCCAGCTACGGTATAGGGCTGATCCCCTCGCTTTTCGGCTCCGAGCTGAAATTTCTGCCGGACGAGCAGGACTATCTGCCCAGCCCCATGAAGCTTAAATGGGAGCAGATAGAAAAGCTCATCGAGGATTATAAAAACGGTGTGCGTGTGGACGTGCGCGGCGGTCTCGGTCAGAAATGCATCGACGCGGGACACTATATAGAAGACCTGCTCACGCCGTATCCGAAGCTAAAAAAATATCTGCACCTGTACACCCCCGACACGCAAGGGCCCTGTGACATCGCCGAGGCTCTTATCGGCAGCGATTTTTACCTTGACCTCTACGACGAGGAGGACGCCATCCATGACCTGACCGACGCCATAACTGACGCCTTCATCCGATTTGTGCGTGAGTGGAAAAAGGAATTTCCCTGCTGCGGCAATGAACTCTCCTTTGACTACGGCCTTATATACAAGGGCGGCATTCTGATCCGTGAGGACTCGGCGTGCAATATCTCGCGCGCGATGTACGATGAGTTTTTCCGCGACGCAGACGCGAAAATAATATCCGAGTTTAGCGGCGGACTTATCCACTTCTGCGGTCGGGGCGACCATCTTGTACCGAGCTTTTCCGAAATCGAGGGCGTGACCGCCATAAATATGTCCCAGCCGGATATGAACAAAATGGACGAGGTCGTCTACCCCTGCACGATAGAAAAGGGCATCCAGATCATCGGTATGCCGCGTTTTGAAAAACGCCGCTGTGACCGGCAAGGTATAGACCTTCGCGGCATGGTGCACGTCGGCATCTGCGTCGCGGCGTGGATGGGCGAGCCGGAAACAGACCCGCGGGGAGAAACGGAATAAGTGTGAAGTTTGGAGTGTGGAGTGTGGAGTTTCCGCTTTTCACACTCCGTTTATTTTGCCCTTGAAATTGTCTTTCCGCGCTACTATAATATGTAAGATCAAAACTTTGAACGGACACAGACAGAATGGGAAAAATAAAGCTTATCGCCACAGATATGGACGGGACATTTTTTGAAGAGGGCTGTGAAGCAATTACGGCGGAGGACGCGGAGATCATCGATGCGCTGACAGACAAAGGCTATATCTTCTGCGCCTGCAGCGGCAGACCTTATGGCAATATGCGCCGCGCTTTTGCCCCTGTTTCCGAAAGGATGCTCTTTATCTGCGACAACGGCGCAAACATCATGTATAACGGACGCTGCATCTACCGCGACGTGATGGAACGGCAGCTCTGCTATGAGTTCATAGATGATATTCTGGCGATGGACGAGCAGCATGAGATCGTTATATGCACAGCCGACGAATATGTGCTTATCCCGAAACGGGATGAATTTATAGCGGAGCTGACAAAGAAGTGGCACATGACGGTGCGCACGGTCCCCGACAAGGACAGAATAATCGACGATATACTCAAGCTCTCGATCTATTTCCGCAACGGTGTGGATATGGACGAGGTTAAGCGCCTGCAGGACAAGTGGCTGCAAAGAATAGACCGCTCCTTCATCTCCGGCACCACATGGCTGGACTTTCAGAACGCCGACAAGGGCGGCGGCTTGAGAAAAGCCGCGGAGCATCTGGGGATCGCGCTTTCGGAGATCATGGCCTTCGGCGACAATTATAACGACATCGAGATGCTCAAGGCCGCCGGAGCCTCTTACGCAATGAGCCATTCACCGGCAGATGTAAAAAAACACGCGAAAAATGTCACACCCTCCGTACAGGAGATTTTGAGGGGGCTGTTATAATGAACAAGAAGCTTATCATTATTCTCGGCGTGCTCGGCTCTTCGTTTTCGGCGATCTTTGTCCGCTTTGCCCACGCCCCCGCCATCGTGATGGCGTTTTTCCGTATGTGCATCGCGGCAGTGATCATGCTGCCGATCGTGCTCGTTAAAAACAGGCAGGAGCTTTTTTCTCTGGCGAAAAAGGATCTGCTTTTGAGTATGCTCAGCGGCGTGTTCCTCGGGCTGCATTTTACGACCTATTTTCTCTCTCTTGACTATACGAGCATTGCCTCCTCCACGACCCTTGCCTGTACGGAGGTCTTTTTCGTGGCGTTCTCGCTTGTGTTTTTTTTCAAGGAGACGGTGTCAAAGCAGGCGTGGCTGGGCATTATCGTTGCGTTCGCGGGCAGCGTCATCATCGCCCTGTCCGACCTCGGCAGCGGGAAGGATATGTTCAAGGGCGATCTGATCGCGCTTTTAGCGGGGCTGCTGATGGCGTTTTACACGATCATCGGCAAGGTCGTGCGCAAAAACGTCACCACCAATACTTATACCTTCATCGTCTACACAATGGCGGCGATCACCGTAGCCTGTGCCGCCGCCGTCACGAAGACCGAGCTTTTTGCGGTAAACGGAAGGATACTTCTGTGCGCTGCCGGAACAGCGATAGTCTGTACGCTTCTGGGACACAGCATTTTCTCATGGGGACTTAAATATGTGCAGGCGTCCTATGTATCCAACGCCAAGATGCTCTCGCCCGTGTACGCAACTATTTTCGGCGTGATCCTCTTCCGTGAGATACCGGATATCCTCGGCATCGTCGGCTGCATCACCGTCATCGCGGGAGTTATTATCTACTCGAATAATCTCAAGACGAACTGAAACAATTAGGAATTAGGAATTAGGAATGAGGAATTAAGGAGCCGCTTCGCGGCAATTAAAATTCCCTCAATACTCTTTTCTTATACAAACACACTTTAAGTCAGCGATTTTTCGGTTTAATTAACGAATGTCAGATATCTGAGTGAAATATGATCCGTCGGCGCAGCCGACACTTTAAACTCCACACTCCACACTCC
>JAUNND010000077.1:3143-10309 GCA_030531595.1 Eubacteriales bacterium
TGGAGTTAAAGCATTTCTCAACTCCTGACTTCTCACTCCAAACTCCACACTTTAAAGATAGGAGAAAGCTATGATTTATGACATAATTATTGTCGGCGGGGGTCCTGCGGGGCTGACTGCCGCGACCTATGCCTGCCGTGCGGGAAAGAGCGTACTGATCATTGAAAAGGCGGCGTTCGGCGGTCAGATCACATGGAGCCCGAAGGTGGAAAATTTCCCCTCCGTTGTGTCGATAAGCGGCGCGGAGCTTGGCGATAGGATGATGGAGCAGGCGATGGAGCAGGGAAGTGAGGTCGAGCTGGACGAGGTCGTGTCCGTCGAGGATATGGGCGAAAAAAAGCGCGTCGTATGCCTGTCCGGCGCTGAATTCTTCTGCCATGCCGTCATCGTCGCCGTCGGCGCAAAGCCCAGAACGCTGGGACTTGAAAAGGAAGCTGCGCTTACCGGAAACGGCGTTTGCTACTGCGCGGTGTGTGACGGCGCGTTTTACAAAAACCGCGTCGTTGCGGTCAGCGGCGGCGGCAACAGCGCACTTCAGGATGCGCTTTTACTCGCTGACAAATGCAAGAAAGTCTATCTTATCCACCGGCGTGATCATTTCCGCGGTGAGGCAAAGCTTGTGGAGGCACTTGAGCAGAGAGAAAACGTGGAATTTCTGCTCAACACCTCCGTCACGGCACTTCTCGGAGATGAAGAGCTGACCGGCATTACCGTAAATACCGACGGCAAAGAGCGAAATATCGCTCTGGACGGTCTTTTCGTGGCGATCGGCCACGCCCCGCAGAACGATGTGTTTGCTTCCCTCGTGGAGCTTGACGCTTCCGGCTATGCCGACAGCGGCGAGGACTGCACGACAAAGACGGCGGGAGTATTTGTCGCCGGAGACTGCCGGAAAAAATCCGTTCGTCAGATCACAACGGCTGCCGCCGACGGCGCGGTCGCGGCTCTCGCGGCGGTAAAATATATCAGCTGACAGCCGAAAATCATTCGGGAGCGGTTCAGAACGAACCGCTCCCGAAATTTTTATTTCTTTTCTTCTGTTTTTACTGCCTGTTTTGCCGCTTTTTTTGCTTTCCTCTTTGCTCTGAGCTTTTTGACCGGGAAGGAGAGAATGATGATCACAACGGCAAGGAGCACGAGCGCGGGCAGAGCTTCGATAAGCCACACGAGCGCGTCGCTTAAAAATTCTATCGCGTTTTCAATACCGTCGGAGAAGGCCTCCGCGATCCTCTCGCCGAAGGAGGGGTTGACGGGGACGGAGGGAGTATATTCGGCGACCTCTTCAATGCTGAGATATACGGAGGAATAGCTGACCTGACGGTCATAATTATTGATCATGGACTGAAGGCTTTCGATGTTATAGCGCACTTCGGAGAGTTTGTCCTCCACGGTGATGATGTCCTCCACGCTCTCGGCCTTCTCCATCAGCCGCAGAAGCGACTGCTCCTGCGTCTTATAGGAGCCGAGTCTCGCCTGCGTGTCATAATAGCGGGCTGTGACGTTTTCGGTGTAGATGTGGCTGTACGGGACGTTGCCGAGATCGCTCAGCCCCTGCATAAGAGTGTCAAAGCTCTCGGCGGGGATGCGCAGGGTATAGGAGGCGGAGCGGAGGGAACGTCTGCCGCGGGAAATGTCACTGTAATTTGCACCGCTCACGCTGCTCGATTCTACCCACGCACCGTACTTTTCGATAAGCTTGTCGAGCTTGTCCAGAGTTTCCTCAAATGCGGTGGTCTCGACGGTCGCGTCGGCGGAATAGATGATCTTGTCGGCACGAGCTTCATTTTCGCCGCTCTCTTCGGCGGCAGGCTTTTCGTTCACGGTCACTGTGGAGGCATAGGAGGCAAGCCCGCTGCCGGCGACGGCCTCCATCGGCGCTTGATATACAGCCGCCGCGTCATACATCATTTCCGGCATCGGCACGGGCGTCAAGGCGGCGCTTTTCGTACTCCCGCAGGCACACAGCGACAGGAGCATGATCAGTGAGAGCACAAGGCAAATTCTTTTTTTCATGGAAATCTCCTCCGTTTTTATGTTCTGCCCATAGGACGCGCATTGTTCCCAAAAGGTTCCAAAACATTCCGCACGGAATAGTTTCAGGTGAGCATCGAAACGCTCACGGCGTTGACGAGCGCGTGCAGCGCGATCGGCGCCCAGATCGTGTTCGTGCGCTCATAGCAACGGCACAGCAGTATCCCGGCGGGGATGTACTGCACAAGATAGATAAGGCTGTTGATATCCGTTATGATGAAGTCCCATAGGTGATAGAGCGCAAATGCGGCGACTGAAAGGATATAGCCCCATACCCGGCTGCGTTTTTGCACCGCACCGAACAGCAGAGCGCGAAACAGCGCCTCTTCAACGATGGGGGCGAGGAATATGACCGTTGCCCGGATCGCTCCGCTGCCCGAAACGATAAGCTCGTTCATGGACTGCGTGTTGGGATTGTCAAGATCAAAGAACACCAGCAGCAGACTGTCCAGCGCCAGATTGAGACACATCAGACCGACATATTCGGTGAACACCTCAAAGATGCTGAAAATGATCCTGTCGGAGAGCGGGTCGAAATCCCGCCGCAGAAACCCAAAGAGCGCGATGACCGTATATACGGCCATAAATGCGTAAACGGCGAAATTGGCGTACTCCTCCGTGAGCAGACCGCGCTCCATGGCGCCCGCTGCGAGTAACGGCAGAAGAACCGTGTGCAGCACAAAACCGAGCGCGGCGAGGATAGTCTCATTCTTTGTCAGAGCGGATGTAAACTCTGAGCTTTCCTGCTTCTTTTCCATCAGCCTCTTGCCTTTTTCTGAAGCTCGGCAAGCATCGCAAGCGCCTCGATGGGGGTAAGGGTATTGACGTCGGTCTTCAGGAGGGTATCGCGCACCTCGTCCGCGCCCATGTCGGAAAGGCTGATCTGTTCTTTCCTCTCGGGCAGAGCCTTCTGAGCAGAGTCCGCCCCTTCAAGATCTTTAAGATAGCTCCTTGCCTTGCTCACAAGCGTGTCGGGCAATCCCGCGAGCTTGGCTACCTCAATGCCGTAGCTGTCATCGGCGGCGCCGGGGACGATCTTCCTTAAAAACACAAGATTTCCGTTCTGCTTTTTGGCAGTGATATTATAGTTGCGCACTCCCGCTATCTGCCCTTCAAGGGCGGACAGCTCGTGATAGTGCGTTGCGAACATGGTCTTTGCGCCCAGCTTCTTTTTGTCCGCGCAGTGCTCCAGAACGGCTCTGGCGATCGCCATGCCGTCAAAGGTGGAGGTGCCTCGACCTATTTCATCCAGAATAAGAAGCGACGATGATGTGGCGTGCTTCAAAATCTGCGCTGTCTCATTCATCTCAACCATGAAGGTGGACTGACCGGAGGCGAGATCGTCGCTTGCGCCGATTCTCGTAAAGACCCTGTCGACTATACCGACGGTTGCGTCCTTCGCCGGAACGAAGGAGCCCATCTGAGCCATGAGAACGATCAGTGCGGTCTGGCGCATATAGGTGGATTTACCTGCCATATTGGGACCGGTCACGATGGCGACACGGTCGTCGGTATCGTTGAGATACGTGTCGTTGGGAACGAAGGGCACGTCCTTCATGCTCTGCTCTACCACCGGGTGGCGGCCCTCGACGATCCGAAGCTCCTTCGAGGTGTCGACCTCGGGCATGGTGTAGCCGTTTCGGACGGCGGTCTCGGCGAGGGAGCAGAGACAGTCAAGTCTGGCTACCGCGTCGGCGGTCGCCTGTATGCGGTCAACCTGTGAGGCGACCTTGTCGCGTATCTCTGTGAAAAAGGCGTATTCCAGCTCATTCACGCGGTCTCTCGCGCCCAGAAGAGAGCTTTCCAGTTCTTTCAGCTCGGTGGTGAAATATCGCTCATTGGAAACGAGGGTCTGTTTTCTTATGTAATCGGCGGGGATCGTGTCCTCACCGGCGGATTTGGGCACGTCTATATAATAGCCGAAGACCTTGTTGTAGCCGACCTTGAGCTTTTTTATGCCCGTGCGCTCGCGCTCGCGTTGCTCAAGCTGTGCCACCATCTCCGCGCCGTGATCGCGGAGCTGACGCAGACGGTCGACTTCTTCGGAATATCCCGTCCGAAGGATGCCGCCCTCGCGCACGGAGAAGGGGGGCGCGTCGCAGATCGCCCTGTCAATGACAGCGCGGAGATCGTCAAGCGAGTCCATAGCGAGAATGCTTTTCAGCTCCATGCTTGCAGCGCCCGCCAGCTGTTCTTTGAGCTTCGGCAGAACGCTTGCGCAGTCGGCGATCGAGCGCAGATCACGCCCGCCGGCGGTGCCGTAGACGCATCGACCCACGAGCCGCTGCAGATCGGAAATGCCTTTCAGCAAAAGCATCAGCTCCGAGCGCTGCATATTGTTCCTGTAAAGCTCGTCCACAGCGGACAGCCTGCGGCGGATGGCCACGGCGGACAGCAGCGGGCGCTCCACCCATGCTCTGAGCATCCGTCCGCCCATGGGCGTTTTCGTCTTGTCCAGCACCCACAGCAGTGAGCCCTTTTTCTCACCCGTGCGCTGAGACTCGGTCAGCTCCAGAGAGCGGCGCGTTGCCCAGTCCAGTTCCATATATTTCCCGCCGAAAAATACGTCAAGACGGTTGATGTGGTGAATGTCGAATTTCTGCGTGTCGATGATGTACTGTAAAAGAGCGCCGGCGGAGCAGACGGCGGCGGGCTCGTCACCCAGACCCGATTTGTCGATGTCCTTATAGCCGAACTGCTCGCACACCAGGGCGGCACAGCGCATATATTCAAACCGATCCTGCCCTTTTTCGATCATGGCGCCGAGGCGGTTTTTCAGAAAGTCCGTAAGAGCGCACTCCTTCTCGGCACTGCCGGATAAAACGGCCTCCTTCGGTGCAAAGCGCCCCAATTCGTTTACGATGTGGGAGAGAGCGTCCTTTTCAAAGGCGGCACAGCAGAATTCACCCGTGGAGATGTCGCAGAAGGCGGCGCCTCCCTTATCTCCGGTGAGGTGGACGGCGCAGATATAGTTGGAGCGTCCCTCTTCGAGCATGGAGCTTTCGGTGACGGTGCCGGGAGAGATGATGCGGATGACCTCCCGCGAGACCAGCCCCTTTGCAAGCGCCGGATCCTCGGTCTGTTCGCAGATGGCGACCTTGTAGCCCTTGGCGATAAGACGGGCGATATACGCCTCGGCGCTGTGGTAGGGCACGCCGCACATGGGCGTGCGCTCCTCGGGGTCTTCCACGCTGCGGTCGCGTGTCGTCAGCGCGAGATCAAGCTCCCGCGAGGCGATCTTCGCGTCCTCGTTGAACATCTCATAGAAGTCCCCTAAACGGAAAAACAGCAGACAGTCCTGATGCTTCGCCTTTATCTCATTGTACTGCCGCTTCATCGGCGTTAATTCTGCCATGTTATAGTCTCCAAACTTTTTCGTAGGGCGAGGGCTATGCTCCCGCCGTAACATATCGAAACATTAAACTTACCGGCGGGAGCAGAGCCCCCGCCCTACAATTCAAATGCTGATTTCTCCGTACAGTGCCCATGTATTGCTTGCCGTTATTTTCACGTCGACGGTCTGTCCGATGAGGCTCTTATCGCCTTTAAGATGGACGAGTCTGCCGCCGTTTGTGCGGGAGGAGAGATTGTATTCTTCTTTCCCCGTCTCGCCGTCCACTAAAACGCGAACGGTTTTCCCTTCGTACTCGGCGTGCTTTTCGCCGGAAATGCGGTTTGCAAGCTCGGTCAGCGCGTCAAAGTGTCTCTGCTTGTCCTCACGCGTGAACGGGTCGGGCATGGAGGCGGCGGGAGTGCCGACACGCTTGGAGTAGATAAAGGTGAACATCGCGTCATAGCGCACCTTTTCGCACAGCGTGAGCGTATCGTTAAATTCCTCGTCTGTCTCGCCGGGGAAACCGACGATAATATCGGTCGTCAGCACTAAGTCCGGCATATAGCTTCTCGCAAGCTCCACCTGACGGATATATTTTTCACGCGTGTAATTGCGGTTCATCACCTTCAGTATGCGGTCGTTGCCTGACTGCACCGGCAGATGGAGCTGATGGGCGCATTTTTCGCACTCAGCCATGGTTTTAAAAAGCTTCTCGGTGGCGTCCTTGGGGTGACTGGTCATAAAGCGGATGATAAAATCGCCCTCAATGCCGTTTATCATGCGGATAAGATCGGCAAAATCGGTGGGCTCGTCAAGATCCTTGCCGTAGGAATTGACATTCTGACCTAAAAGTGTGATATCCTTGTAGCCCTGTGCCACAAGCTCACGCGCTTCCCGAACTATATCTTCGGGCAGTCTCGATCTCTCACGCCCGCGGACATACGGCACGATGCAGTAGGTGCAGAAGTTGTTGCAGCCGTACATGATGGAAAGCCACGCCTTCACGCCCTCTTTCCGTACCTGTGGGATGCCCTCGATGACGGCGCCGGTATCGTTCTCGGTGGCGAAGATCCTCTTCTTTCTTGCCATGACCTGCCTTAAAAGCTCGGGAAAACGCCACAGCTCATGCGGACCGAAGACCAGATCGACTACCGGATAGCTCATTTTAAGCTTCTTTGCGATATGCTCCTGCTGCACCATGCACCCGCACACCGCGATGATCTGATCGGGACGGGCTTTCTTGGTATGGTTGAGTGCACCCACATTGCCGAAAACACGCATCTCCGCGTGCTCTCTGACAGCGCAGGTGTTGATGACGATGACGTCCGCCTGAAACTCATCCTCCGTGAAGCCGTAGCCCATTTCGGCGAGATAGCCGCGTATCTTCTCACTGTCCGCCTCGTTCTGCTGACAGCCGTAGGTGTCGACCATCGCAAGACGTGTCACCCCGTCGGAATTGACGTGCTCATATATCTCTTTGCAGATATCGATCTGACGCCGGACGTCCTTTATATCAATGACCTTACGTTCGTAGCTCATCTGTTTTTCCTCGGATTTTTCATAATAATTCATGCTGCTTTTCGGGAAAATCATATCAATATATAATACCACATAAGCGGCCGGAGTTTCAAGAAATTTATTTTTGAAAACACGGCGCTGAAAAAAACAGGCTGCAAAATACGGCTGATTTCGATTGATTATGAAGAAAAATGATGTTATAATAAAATAGATTACAGCCCTTATGGAGCAATGTCATTAAGGTAAGAAAATTGCGTCCGTAGGGCGGGGGCTTGCTCCCGCC